>DATCJM010000134.1:0-3990 GCA_036562805.1 Sphingomicrobium sp. | reverse complement strand
AGCGGACCGGCTGCAAGCAAAGTGACGAGCGTAATCAGCATCACCACCGTGATCGCGGCGAGGACCACGGCGATCGCGAAAACGTCCTCGGCCCGCGAAACCCACAGCATCGCGCTCGCGATCGAACCGGGGCCCGTGATCATCGGGATGGCCATCGGGAAGACGCTGATGTCCTCGGCTTCGGGGGTTCCTTCGATCGCTTCGGCGCGCTTTTCGCGACGCTCGGTGCGGCGTTCGAACACCATGTCGAGCGCGATGAAGAACAGCATGATCCCGCCGGCGATGCGGAAGCTCGCGAGGCTGATCCCGAGCCCATGAAGCAGCGGCTTCCCGAGCAGCGCGAAGAACATCAGGATCGACCAGGCGATGATCGAGGAGCGGATCGCCATCGATCGACGGTGCTCCGGCGGCGTTCCCCGCGTCAGGCTTGCGAAGATCGGCGCGCAGCCCGGCGGATCGATGATCACCAGGAAGGTGACGAGCGCCGAGCCGAACAGCTCGATCACGGCGCGGGATCGGTCGTGTTGATGACCGGGGCATAGCGCGAGCCGGTCCATAAATAGACGCGGAAGGTCCGGGCGCCCCTGGGCGTGACCTTCCAGTCCCAGCCCAGCGTCCTGTCCGCGGATTGGCCGCGCCCATTGTCCTCGGGCGTCGTTCGGGCCTGCTTCGCGGTCAGCGGCGGCGGCGGCGGGACCGGCGCGCCGGGCGCGCGCGTCGTGCAGGAAGCGCGCTGCACTGCTGGCGTGGCCGGCGTGGCTTTCTCGACCGGCGCGGGAACGCCGCCGTCATAGACCCAGCGCCAGCCGGAACGACCGCGCTGCCACACGGTCGTGAAGTAGCCGGCGAGCTTGCCCTTGGGCGTGTACCACGGGCCGCTGTTCACCGCCGTGCGGCCGTCGCATGACACGAAGCTGTGCAGCGGGCGCCAGCTGATCGACTTGGGCGGGTCCTTGCGATCCATCAGGAAGTCCCGCGCCCACACCGCCTGCGGGGCGAACATGACGGCGTCGCGATCGGCATATTTGCGGAAGGCGGTCCATTGGCCGATCCGCTGCGCGTCGGCCGCGAACGCATGTTCGGCGTCGAGTGCGGTGGTCGCGGCCGCCGCGAAGAAGAGAGCCGCGATCACAGCCCGTCGGGATCCTAGAGCCCCGCTCGTCGATGCGCCGCAACCAGCGTATTGCGCATCAGCATCGCGATCGTCATCGGTCCGACGCCGCCCGGAACCGGCGTGATCGCACCGGCGACCTCCGCCGCTTCGTTGTAAGCGACGTCGCCGACCAGCCGTCCCTTGCCGTCGTCCGTGGGAACGCGGTTGATGCCGACGTCGATGACGGTCGCTCCGGGCTTGATCCAGTCGCCCCGGACCATCTCGGCGCGGCCGACCGCGGCGACGACGATGTCCGCCCGGCGGACGACCGCGTGCAGGTCGCGGGTGCGCGAATGGGCGATGGTGACAGTCGCATTGTCGCCGAGGAGAAGCAGCGCCATCGGCTTGCCGACGATGTTGGACCGGCCAATCACCACGGCCTCCAGGCCGGCGAGGCTACCGAGCTCCGAACGCAAGAGGTGAAGGCAGCCAACCGGCGTGCACGGGACCAACGCGTCGAGGCCGGTCGCGAGGCGCCCGGCATTCATCGCGTGAAATCCGTCGACGTCCTTCGATGGATCGATCGTCGCGATGACCCGCGCAGCATCGATCTGGTCGGGGAGCGGAAGCTGGACGAGAATTCCGTCCACGCGCTCGTCGGCGTTGAGGTCGAGCACGAGTTGGAGCAGATCGTCCTCGCTCGTCGTATCCGGAAGATTGTGCGCGAAGCTCGCCATCCCCGCCTCGGCGGTCGCGCGGTTCTTGGAGCGCACGTAGACGGCGCTCGCGGGATCCTCGCCGACGAGGACGGTCGCAAGGCCCGGCGGTCGGCCGGCCTTGGCTTCGAAGGTCGGAACATGCGCCGCGACCCGGTCCCGGATCGCCTGCGCCGCCGCCTTTCCGTCGATCCGCTTCGCTGTCATCCGCCGTAATAATATTGGGCGACGACGCCGGCGAGCAGCTTCTCGATCACCTGGATGAGAAGGAGGATGATCAGCGGCGAGAAATCGAGCCCGCCAAAGTCCGGGAGAATCCGCCGCAGCGGCCGATAGAGCGGCGCGGTGATCCGGTCGAGCGCGACCGCAAAGGTGCGGACCCCGTTGGACCCGGTGTTGAGGACGTTGAACGCGAGCAGCCAGCTGAGAGCGACCTGGATGATGATGATCCAGAACAGGACGTTCAGCAGAAGGTCTGCGATTTGGACGAGCGCGACAAGCATCTGCGTCGCTTAGCCGTGCGCCTGCTACGGCGCAAACCTCTCCGGCTCGGCGACCGCGAGAACTTCCGCGAAATCATGATCCCCGTCGGTCCATTCGGCAATCGGAGTCCAGCCGCCGGCGAGCAGCAGGACACGGCCGCCGCGCGGCCCGTATTTGTGGCTGTTCTCGGTGTGGATCGACGAGCCTTCGGCGAAGCTGAACTCCGCGCCGGAGATGCTGAACCGCACGTCGCGGTCGGCGACGAGGTGCATTTCGATGCGCGACAATATGTCGTTCCAGCGCGCTTCGTGGCGAAAAGCGTCGATGGGGATGTCGCCGTCCAGCTCGCGGTTGATGCGGGTGAGGAGGTTGAGGTTGAACGCTGCGGTGACGCCTTCCGGCTCGTCATAGGCGGCGAGGAGGCGCTCGACCGGCTTCACCCTGTCCATGCCGATCAGCAGCTGCGATTCCGCACCGAGCAGGGCGCGGAACTGGCGCAGCAGATCGGTCGCGCTCCACGGCACGAAATTGCCGATGGTCGAGCCCGGAAAGAAGCCGAGCTTGGGAAGGTTGCGGATTTCATCGGGCAGGTTGAACGGCCGCGCGAAATCGGCCGTGACCGGGATGACGTCGAGGGCGGGAAACCGTGCCTGGAGGTCTCGCGCGCTTTCGTGGAGATAATCGCCAGAAATATCGACCGGCACGTAGGCGGCGGGGCCGATCGCTTCGAGGAGGATTGGCGTCTTGGTTGCCGAGCCGGCGCCGAATTCCACTACGGCGACTCCCTTGGGAACGCGCGCGGCGACCGCGGGCATAATATCATGGAAGATCGCGGTCTCGGTGCGCGTCGGGTAATAGGACTCGAGGCGAGTGATTTTGTCGAAGAGCTCCGAGCCGCGGCGATCGTAGAGCCAGCGCGCGGGAATCGCCGGGATCGGCGCCGACAGGCCTGCGAGCACGTCGTCGCGGAACGCCTTGGTCTGCGGGTCAGGCGTCGCGAGCAAGGCGGACCCCCGTGAACTGCCATCGCGCATTCGGCGGGAAGAAGTTGCGGTAGGAGGCGCGGCTATGCCCTCGAGGCGTCGCGCAGCTTGCGCCCTTCAGCACGAACTGGCCGCACATGAACTTGCCGTTGTACTCGCCGACGGCGCCTGAGGCGGGGGCGAAGCCCGGGTAGGAAGCGAAGGCGCTCTGGGTCCATTCCCAGACGTCGCCGAACATTCCGCCGCCCGGGCGAGGAACAACCGCGCCGCCCTCGTCGAGCTGGTTGCCGATATTGGGATCGGCGGATGCGGCGAAATCTTCCCAATCGGGCTCGGTCGGCAGGCGCGCTCCAGCCCAGCGAGCGTAGGCATCGGCTTCGAAATAGCTGACGTGCGCGACGGGCGCGGCCCAGTCGATCTCGCGGCGGCCGCCGAGGGTGAATTCGGTGCCTTCGTCGCGCCAGTAGAGCGGCGCCGCAATCTGCTCGCGCTGGACCCAGTCCCAGCCCTCTGACAGCCAGAGCGTCGGCATGCGGTAGCCGCCGTCGTCGATAAACGCCTGCCATTCGAGATTGGTGACGCGCCGATTGGCGAGCTCGTGCCGCGCGAGAAAGATGCGGTGGCGGGGACGCTCGCTGTCGAAGGCGAAACCATGATCGGACGCGCCGACCTCGACGATCCCCTCGCGGCCGGGGTGGAAGGTCATGGGCTCGAC
>DATCJM010000348.1:0-5095 GCA_036562805.1 Sphingomicrobium sp. | reverse complement strand
GCCATATTGTCGATCTGCTCGCGCATCTTGCGGAAGGCCGAGTAAACGCGGTCGCGCTCGGCCTCGATGTCCTCCGCGACGGTATGCTCGACGACAATCCGCGGCTCGTGGAACACTGCCTGGCCCTTGGCCATTCCCGCGACCAGCTTGAGGCCCGACAGGCGCAGCGGGCCGGCGCTACGAAGCCGGCTGCGACGCGCACCATCGACCAGCCGGGCGCCGCCGATCATCTCCGACAGCACCATGGCGACTGTCTGAAGCGCCTCGATCTCCACGTCCTCGTAGCGACGCGGGTCGGCATTCTGGACCGCGAGCACGCCGATCGGGCTTTCGAGGCGCACGATCGGGACGCCGGCGAAACTATGGAAGCGCTCCTCCCCTGTCTCGGGGCGATACGCGAACGATGGGTGCTGTGCCGCTTCGGCGAGGTTCAGGATGCGCGCCTCCGCCGCGATCGTACCGACAAGCCCCTCGCCCATCCGCAGACGCGTGATGTGGACGGCCTCCTTGCGAAGGCCGTGCGTGGCGAACAGCTCGAGGTAATTGTCGCGCAGCAAGTAGATAGAGCAGACGTCGCTGCCCATCGCTTCGGCGATCAAATCGACGACCCGGTCGAGCTTGCTCTGCGCCGAACCGCGCTTGGCCATGATGTCGTGGAGACCCGTCAGGATCTCGCGCGCGGAGGCTGCAGCGGTCGAGGCCATGCGCCGGGCTAACAGATGCGCCGCCGCCGTGTCACGCGAAGTTCCGAGCCGCGCCTTGCGAGCAGCGCGCACTTGATTAGGGTGCCGCGACTCTCACGGAGGTGGACCGATCATGAGGATGAAGACGACCGCGCGCGCGCTGCTCGCGACCACGCTGCTCGCCGCGGCTTCGCTGGCCGAGGCGGCGACGGTCGATCCGAGCCTGTTCCAGCAGCTGCAGTGGCGCTCCGTCGGGCCATTCCGCGGCGGCCGCGTCCTCGCTGTCGCCGGCGATCCGGTCGACTCCCGCAAATTCTATTTCGGCTCTGTCAACGGCGGCGTGTGGCGGACGGATGACGCCGGGCGCACCTGGGCCCCCATCTTCGACCAGGTGAATGTCGGCTCGATCGGGGCGATCGCCGTGGCTCCATCCAACCCGAAGATCATCTACGTCGGCACGGGCGAAGCCGACATGCGGTCCGACATCGCGCAGGGCATCGGCATGTTCCGCTCGAGCGACGGCGGCAAGAGCTGGCAGCCAATCGGCCTTGCCGACACGCAGCAGATCGCACGGATCATCGTCGACCCGCGCAATCCAAATGTCGTGCTCGTCGCCGCGCTGGGGCATCCCTATGGCCCGAACGCAGAGCGCGGCGTGTTCCGCTCGACCGATGGTGGACGGCACTGGACCAAGACGCTTTACAAGGACGAGAATACCGGGGCGATCGACCTCAAGTTCGAGCCCGGCAACCCGAGCGTCGTCTACGCGGCAATGTGGCAGACGCGGCGGCCGCCGTGGAACACGTACCCGCCGTCAAGCGGCCCCGGCAGCGGCCTCTACAAATCCACCGATGGCGGCCGCAGCTGGCACCAGGTCGGCGGCGGTTTCGCAGCGGCGCCGGGGCGCATCGGGATTGCGACCAGCGACGCCAGGCCGCACCGCGTCTATGCGCTGGTCGACAGCGCGGACGAAAGCCAGGGCGGACTCTACCGCTCCGACAATGACGGGACGAGCTGGCGCAAGCTGACCGGCGACAAGCGCCTGTGGCAACGCGGCTGGTATTTCGGCGAGGTCGACGCCAATCCGAAGAATGCCGACCAGCTGTGGGTCAACAACACGATCATCCTTCGTTCGGACGACGGCGGAGCGCATTTCATCCCGCTGAAGGGCGACCCGACCGGCGACGATTTCCACGCGATGTGGATCGACCCGAAGAACCCTGACCGGCGCATCCTCGGCGTCGACCAGGGGACGTTGGTCACGGTCAACGGCGGGAAAACGTGGAGCAGCTGGTACAACCAGCCGACCGGCCAATTTTATCACGTGTCGACCGACAATCGCTATCCGTACCGGATCTACGGCGCGCAGCAGGATTCGGGCGCGGCCTCGGTCGCCAGCCGAAGCGACAGCACGTTCGACGGCATCAACATGACCAACTTCCACGAGGTGACGGCGGGCGGCGAAAGCAACGAGATCGCGCCCGACCCGCAGGATCCGGACGTCGTCTATGGCGGCACCGTCGATCGCCTCGACCTCAAATCGGGGCAGACGCGGAATGTCGACCCCACGCTGGCCTTCCCCGACAATTACCGGCGCACGTGGACGCTTCCGCTGACGTGGACGAAGCGCGAGCATTCGCTCCTGTTCGGCAACCAGCGCATCTGGCGGACCGATAACGGCGGAGAGACCTGGACACCGATCAGTCCTGACCTCACACGCCAGTCGCTCACTGTCCCTGCAAGCGTCGACGCTGTCACCGCGAAGATGACGTCGGTCGCCGGGCCGCAACGCGGCGTGGTTTACGACATCGGCACGTCGCCAGTGAAGGACGGCCTCATCTGGGCCGGAACTGATGATGGGCTAATCTGGCGAACGGATGACCGCGGGGCACATTGGGCCAACGTGACACCGCCGCAGCTGACGCCCTGGTCGAAGGTCGGCACCATCGAGCCGTCGCACTTCGACGCGAACGTCGCTTTTGCGGCGATCGACCGGCACCGGATCGAGGACCAGAGCCCGCACATCCTGCGCACCCGCGATGCCGGCCGCACATGGCAGGAGATCGATAACGGGCTGCCCAACTCCGGTGGCCCGAATTCGGTCAATGTGGTTCGCGAGGATCCGATCCAGCGGGGACTGTTGTTCGCCGGGACCGAGCGCGGCCTGTTCGTGTCGTTCGACGACGGCGATAATTGGCAGCCGCTGCAGAACGGGCTTCCGACCACGTCGGTTCGCGACATCACCATTCACGGCAGCGACCTCGTAATCGCGACTCACGGGCGCGGGTTCTACGTGCTAGACGACATCGTCCCGCTGCGTTCGCTCGCTGGAGCGCCGGCCAGTCCAACGACACTCTACCCTGTCGCGACCGCCGTTCGAGTCAACGAGCCAGCGTTTACCGGGACGCCGATGCCGAAGGACGAGCCGATGGCGCCCAATCCGCCGCTCGGCGCCTATATCGACTATAGCCTCGCCCAGCCGGCGAACGGACCGGTCACCATCCGGGTCTTCGATGCTTCCGGAGCGCTGGTGAACAGCTTCAGCAGCGCCGATCCGGTAAAACCGATCGACCTCTCGAAGCTGCCGATTGCGCCCGAGTGGGTCGTCCCGTCCCCGCCGCCCTCATCGACCGCGGGTGCGCACCGCTTCGTGTGGAACTTGCATTACGCGCCCCCAGCTGCGTTCAAGGACGACCGCGGCTTCACCGGTCTCTGGGCGCCGCCCGGTCGCTACACCGTTGAGCTCGACGTCGACGGTCGGCAGCTGCGCCAGCCGTTCGACGTTGTCGCCGACCCGCGCGTAACCGTGACGCCGGCGGACTTCCAGGCGCAGTTCGCCCTGGCGCAGAAGCTGGAACAGCTCCGCGTGACCGCTCACTCGATGCTGAAAGAAGTGGACTCGGCCAGGGACCGCCTGAAAGGCAATGCGGGCGCATTGCAGCAGATCGACGCTGTAGTGGGATCGCCGCCGCCGCCGCTCGGAAGCAGCGATGTCGCGACATTGCTCGGCGTTTCTGAACGCATCGATGCGCTCGCCAGTGCGGTGGAAAGTGCCGACGCGGCCCCAAGCCCCGATGAGGCGAGCGCCTACGGCATCCTCTCCGCCGCGCTAAATGCGATCAGCCAGCGCTGGACTGCGCTGCGGGGACAGCTGCCCGCGACCTAGGCCAGCACGGCAGCAAGCGCGCTGAGAAGCACGACGCCGCCGATCATCAGCGCGGCGCGCCCCCGCATGGTCCGCCGCCAGCGGTCGTAAACCGGGACATCGACGTAATAAGTGTCCGGCTTGGTCTCGACGATCACGCCGCGGCGAATGAGCCGCGCAAGGACACGACCCTGGAGCCGGCGGTCCGGAACGAAATAGATCGCCGTTTCAGGACTGACGGCGTTGGCAGACATCAGGTGCGACACCACCCGCCGCATCGCCGCGCCGACGGCTGCTGCTGCGCTTGCCATGACTTTCTCCTTACCCCCTGCTCTCGAGCGCCGCCGCTGCTTCGTCGACCAGCTCCTGGATGATCGCCGCGACCGGCTCCTCGCGATTGACCATGCCGACGGACTGGCCCGCCATCACCGAGCCAGTTTCGACATCGCCGTCGATCACCGCGCGACGGAGCGCGCCCGCCCAATAATGTTCGATCTGGAGCTGCGCCTCCGCCATTTCGACACTGCCCTTGTCCAAAAGGTCCGCGACTTCGCGCTGCTTGGCAGCGAAATTCTCCATCTCGCGGTTCTTGAGCGCGCGCACGGGAATCACCGGCAAGCGCGGATCGATCTGGACCGACGGAATGGCATCGCGCGCCGAAGCGCGAATGAAGGCCTTTTTGAAGTTGGCGTGGGCGATGCACTCGGCCGCGCAGACGAAACGCGTGCCGAGCTGAACGCCTACCGCGCCCATTTCGAGATAGGCGGCGATCGCCTCGCCGCGGCCGATGCCGCCGGCGACGAAAACCGGTATGTCCTTGGCGACGACCGGCAGGATCTCCTGCGCCAGCACCGAAGTCGACACCGGTCCGATGTGACCGCCGGCTTCCATGCCCTCGATGACGAGCGCGTCGACGTTCGAGCGCATCAGTTTCTTCGCCAGTGCCAGCGCGGGGGCGAAAGCCATCAGCTTCGCGCCGCTCGCCTTGATCCGGTCGATCGCGCCGGCGGGCGGAAGGCCGCCGGCAAGAACGACGTTGCCGACGCGATGGTTCGCACAGACGTCGATCAGCTCGCTGAGCTGCGGGTGCATCGTGATGAGGTTGACGCCGAACGGCTGCGTTGTCCGCTTTTTGGTCTCGGCGATCTCCGTATCGAGGAGTTCGGGCGTCATTGCGCCGCATGCAATCACGCCAAACCCGCCGGCATTCGAGATGGCGGAGACGAGATTGCGCTCGCTGATCCAGCTCATCGCGCCACCCATGATC
>DATCJM010000343.1:0-3959 GCA_036562805.1 Sphingomicrobium sp. | reverse complement strand
TGGTGATGAACGAGGGCGTCGCCTCGGCGCTCGATCCCGACATCAACATGTGGGAGACCGCCGAGCCCTTCATCCGCGAGTGGATCAGGGACGAGCTCGGCCCCGAAGCCTATTATGCCGACCGGATCGTGGAGCTGGTGCGTGCCGTGAAGAAGCTCCCCGAGCTCATCGAGCGGATCGACGAATATTATCCGCCGAGGGGGGCCGCGCCGCCGCCGCCGCCGCTGCCCGACGTTGCGGTGATCAACGAGCACCCATGGTGGGGTTATGCGCTTGCCGGCGTGCTTGGCGCAGCAGTCGGCGCTGCACTGCTGATTGTGCTAGGCTAAGGCCATGGCGCGCGTTCTCCTCATCGTCGGCGGCGGCATCGCGGCTTACAAGTCGCTCGAGCTCGTGCGCCTGCTGAAAAAGGCCGGGCACCAGGTGACTCCGGTCCTCACCAAGGGCGGCGAGCATTTCGTCACTGCGATGAGCCTCGGCACCCTCGCCGAAAGCCAGGTCCACACCTCGTTGTGGGAGCTCAAGGACGAGGTCGAGATCGGCCATATCCAGCTCAGCCGCTCCGCCGACTTCATCTTGGTCTGCCCCGCGACGGCCGACATAATCGCGAAGATGGCCGCGGGCATCGCCGACGATCTCGCGACGACCTTGCTGCTGGCTACCGACAAGCCGGTCGTAGTCGCTCCGGCAATGAATGTCCGAATGTGGAACCACGCGGCGACGAAGCGGAACATCGAACAAATCAAGGCCGACGGCGCCCGCGTCATCGACCCCGCCGAAGGCGAGATGGCGTGCGGTGAATTCGGTCCCGGCCGACTGCCCGAGCCGCAGGCAATCATGGACCAGCTGACCGACCTGCTGAAGTGACGCTCGCCGGCAAGTACATTCTCGTCACCGCCGGCCCGACACATGAGCCGATCGACCCGGTGCGCGTGATCGCCAACCGGTCGTCGGGACGCCAGGGCTTCGCGGTCGCCGCCGCGGCTGCCGAGGCCGGCGCAAGAGTTACCTTGATCGCCGGGCCGGTTGCCCTTCCGACCCCGGCAGGTGTCGACCGTGTTGACGTCGAGACGGCCGAACAAATGGCTAAGGCGGTGTTCGAAGCCTTGCCTGCCGACGTAGCAATCCTGGTTGCGGCGGTTGCCGACTGGCGGGTCGAACCTTCATCGACCAAGCTGAAGAAGGGCAACGGACCGCCGCGGCTCGAGCTCTTACCCACGCGCGACATTCTGGCCGAGCTGGCCCTCAGCGCGGACCGGCCCGGCCTTATCGTCGGCTTCGCGGCCGAGACGGAGGACGTGGTCCCCCGCGCGATCGCCAAACGTCGGTCGAAACAGGCCGACTGGATTGTCGCGAACGACGTTTCCGGCGACGTGATGGGTGGTAGTCGCAACCGGGTCCACCTCGTCACCGCGGACGGCGTCGAGGATTGGCCGGAAGCCAGCAAGGAAGAGGTCGCGCGCCGCCTGGTTTCCCGGATCGCGGAAGTGATCGACAGGCGGGAGCCGAAACGATAAGTTCTATCGGCTCAATAGGAGGGCGAGATGAAGACCATTGTGGCGTCCGCACTGTTCATGGCCCTGACCGCGGCGTCCGCGCCGCCTCCGATCAACGTGATCGCAGGAACGGGCGACTGGAGCTACCTGCCGCAAATTCGCGAAAATGGTACCGACCATGTCAGCAAGAATTTGATGCTGGCGCTGAACGATATCGCCACGAGCCGCGAATGCGCCCTTCCGGGCTACGACGGCGCGAAGTTCAATTTCAACATGAGCTTCGCGGCTCTGTTCGATGCCGACGGCAATCCGGTCCAGATCGTGATCCCGAAGCTCAATTGCCCGCGCGCCGAAGCGGTGATCGGCGGGACGCTCAAGGAAATGATGCAGGGCGGCGATTATCGTCCGGCGACGAAGGGCACCGCCTGGTATCAGGGCGTGATCAGCTTCGATATCGACGAGCAGTCACACTAGGCCGATCCGCATGATCGGCACGCGGGGTCGGCAGGAATGCCGATCGCGCGCCAGCTGAGCTTTTCCCCGTCGAACAGGTGAAGACGCCCGGACTGGTCGTCGCCGACGCAGGCGATGGTGTTGATCGCGAGCAACGCGGCAAAGCCGCCGACCGCCGCGGTTAGCGCTCCCAGGACGCCGAGCTCCGCGCAATTGTCGCAATCGTCGGCATCGAACGCGTCGCCGACGAAGCAACGATAGCATGGCTTTGACCGGAACAGGCCGACCTGCCCCTGGAACTGCACCGCGGCTGCAGAGACCAGGGCAATACCGAGCGCGACGCAGGCGTCGCTCACTGCGAGGCGCGTCGCGAAATTGTCGCTGCCGTCGACGACCAGGTCGTGGCCCTCGACAAACTGTCGTGCATTTTCGGGCCCGATCCGTTGATCGATCGCGACGGCGTCCACGAAGTGATTGAGCCGGTGGACGAAGGACGCGGCGAGCTGCGCCTTGCCTTTCCCTGCGTCGCTTTCCGAGAAGATCGGTTGGCGGTGAAGATTGCCGATTTCGACCACGTCGGAATCGATGATCGTCAACCTGCCGATGCCCGCACCCGCGAGCGCCGGAATGACTGCGCTGCCGATTCCGCCGGCCCCGACGACTGCGATGCGCGCCTGCTTGAGCTTGCGCTGCCCGACGCCTCCGACCTGCGGCAGCACGATGTGCCGGGCGTAGCGCTCGAGTTCTTCGTCGGACAGGTTCACCGCCCGGTCGAGCCGAACCCTCCGGCTCCCCGCGTCGTTTCGCCAAGCTGCGCCACCTCCCGGAACCGCGCCTTCAGCACCGGGGCGGGCACCAGCTGTGCGATCCGCTCGCCGCGCCGGATCTCGAACGGCTCGGAGCCGAGATTGGCGAGGATCACTTTGACCTCGCCGCGATAATCATGGTCGATCGTCCCGGGCGTATTGAGGCAAGTGACGCCATGCTTGAGCGCGAGACCGGATCGCGGCCGCACCTGCACTTCATAACCTTCGGGGATCGCGATCGCGAAACCCGTCGCGACCGCGTGCCGCCGGCCGGGTTCCAGGGTCAGGGCCTCGGCCGCAACCACATCGAGACCTGCGGCGCCTTCGGTCGCGTAAGTCGGTGCGGGCAGCCCGTCGCCATGGGGGAGCCGTTGAAGCTCGATCTCGATCATCTGGACTTCTTTCGCGCTCCCTTGCGGCCCTTCTTCGCCGGCGGACCTTTGGCGGCCCGCTCATCGATCAGGCGCACCGCCTCGTCCAGGGTGATCTCCTTCGGCTCGGCGCCCTTTGCCAGGGTCGCGTTGGTCGTGCCGTCCGTCACATAAGGGCCGTAGCGGCCGGCCATGACCTTGATCTCGCCGCCGCTTGCCGGATGCTTGCCGAGAACTGCAATCGGCTCGCGCGAATTCCCGCGCTGACGCCCGCCGCCGGACGCCGCGTCGGCGAGCTTCGCGACGGCCGTGTTCATGCCCGTTTCAAATACCTCAGCCGTCGATCCCAGCTTCGCATATTTGCCGTCATGAGCGAGATAGGGCCCGTAGCGGCCGATTGACGCCGTGATCGGCTTCCCCGTTTCCGGGTGCATTCCGATTTCGCGCGGAAGCGACAGCAGCCGCTCGGCAACCTCGGTCGTCACATCCTCCAGCGGGACATCCTTCGGGATCGACGCGCGCTTGTCGCCGCGCTCGACATAAGGGCCGAAGCGCCCGCTCTTCAGCATGATGCCGTCGCCGAGATCGGTCGGGCCGTCGCTCTGCGCCTGGTCGCCGCCCTGGCCGAACTTCTGCGTGTAGCGGCACTCGGGATAGTTGGAGCAGGCGACGAACGCCCCGAACTTGCCGCCGCGAAGGCTCAGGCGACCGTTGCCGCACTGCGGGCACAGGCGCGGATCGCTTCCGTCCGCCTTGGGCGGGTAGAGCCAGGGCGCGAGGAACTCGTCGAGCGCCTCGGTAATCTCGCTCGGCTTCTGGTCCATGACCTCGCC
>DATCJM010000132.1:0-14300 GCA_036562805.1 Sphingomicrobium sp. | reverse complement strand
CCGGACACCAATAGTGCGGTGATTAGCGCGACCGCCGCGGCGGGAATGGTCTCCTGCCCGGCATTCTTCACGCCGACCGAAGCATTCACTGCACTCCGATCAGGAGCGACCGCGCTCAAGCTTTTCCCCGCCGAAGCCGCGGCTCCTGCCGTGCTCAAGGCCGAGCTCGCAATCCTTCCGAAAGACGTGACGGTGCTGATCGTCGGCGGGATCAAGCCGGACAATATGAGGCCCTGGCTCGACGCGGGCGCTTCAGGCTTCGGGCTCGGTTCCGGCCTCTACAAGCCGGGACAGTCCGCGGCCGACACGCTCGAAAAGGCGCGCGCCTATGTCGCGGGCGTGCGCGGATGAAGCCGATCAAGATCGCGATCATCGGTTACGGCAAGATCGCGGAGGACCAGCATGCGCCGTCCATCGAGGCAAACCCGCGCTTCGAGCTCGTCGCGACATCGAGCCGCTCCGGCCAGGGCTACGGGCAGAAATTCACGGACTGGCGCGAGTTGATCCGAAACGTCGAGGGGCTGGAGGCGGTTGCGATTACCACGCCGCCCGGGCCGCGCTACGGCATTGCGCGGGCGTGCATCGAGGCCGGGCTTCACTGCCTGCTGGAGAAACCGCCGACGGTCGGGCTGGCCGAGATCGCGGATCTCGATTGTCTCGCGCAGGCGAAGCCAGTGACGCTCTATACGACCTGGCACGCGCAGCATCATTCGACGGTCAAGGCGGCGGCGAAGGCGCTTGCCGGAAAGCGCATCGCGTCGATGGCGATCCACTGGCACGAGGACGTGCGCAAATGGCATCCCGGCCAGCGCTGGATCTGGGAGGCAGGCGGATTCGGCGTGTTCGACCCGGGCATCAACGCATTCTCGATCGCGACGAGGATCTTCCCCGGGAGCCTGTTCGTGCAATCGGCCGAGCTGAGCGTTCCCGCCAATGCGCAGACGCCGATTGCGGCTGACATCGCTTTCTACAGCCCCGAAGCCGACGGGCCGGTGCGCGCCAGCCTCGACTGGCGGCGCAGCGAAGGAGAAGAATGGACGATCACGGTCGAAGCGAGTGACGGGACCCACGTCCGGCTCGAGGACGGCGGCGCGCGGCTGCTGCTCAACGGTGAGGCGAGCGCCGACAGCGGCGCGGGCGAATATCCCGA
Organism: Sphingomicrobium sp.; assembly: GCA_036562805.1. Classification (GTDB taxonomy): domain Bacteria; phylum Pseudomonadota; class Alphaproteobacteria; order Sphingomonadales; family Sphingomonadaceae; genus Sphingomicrobium. The sequence goes on along the minus strand of DATCJM010000132.1, from coordinate 13,150 downwards.
TATCTACCGCACCTTCGTCGACCTGATCGACGAGCGGCGCAGCCTGGTCGATGTCGCACCGCTGCGGCTGGTCGCCGATTGCCTGCTGGTCGGCAGCCGCAAGATGGTCGACGCCTTCAACAGTTAATGGAGCAAGTTGGCGCGACGGGCATTATCCCTTTCGGCCCGCTTTCGTAACGAACAGGTGCGCGGCCTCGGGAACAAGACGTGGTGCAGGTGACGACAGACGAATTGACGCAGGCCGATGAAGCCTTCTCCGGCAACCGGCTGCTTTCGACATTCTCGCGCGAGGCGCGCGCCCTGATCGAGCCCTACGGGACGATCATCGAGCTGGAGGCTGGCGACACGGTCCTGCAGCGCGGCGAGCAGGTGCGCTCGAGCATCTTCCCGGTCGCTCCGACGATGATCACGATGGTCGTCGACATGAGCGGCGGCCGATCGATCGAAGTCGCGTCGATCGGCAATGGCGGTGCGGTGGGCGGGATCGTCAGCTGCGGCCATGCGCCCGCTTTCTCCCGCGCCGAAGTGTTGGTCGGCGGCCGTGCCTATCGCGTCCCGATGGAGGCGTTGGAGGACGCGAAGAACCGCTCGAGCTTCATCGGCAACCTCTTCTGCCGTTATTCGGATTATCTGCTGTCGACCGTGATGCAGTCGGTCGCGTGCAACGCCTTCCATTCGATTCCGGAGCGCGCCGCACGCTGGCTGCTGCACGTTCAGAGCCGCGCCGGCGACCGAATCGAGCTGACTCAGGAAGCGCTAGCCGGTCTGCTCGGCGTCCAGCGGACGACCGTCAATGCGGTGATCCGGGAGTTGGCGGCTGAGGGCCTGATCAGCAACAGCCGCGGGACCGTGCGCGTACTCGATCGCGCCGGGCTCAAGCGGCGGTCGTGCGAATGCTACGAACGGCTGCAGGACCATTATGCGGCGGTGATCGGCACCAGCGGCAGCGGCGGCGAGGCCGGCTGATCAGTCGGCGAGCTTCCAGCCGAGCGTCTCGCCGGCGTGGAATGGGACAAGATCGATGCCGTGCGATTCGATCCGTTCGGGCACCTCGACCTCGCGCGGTTCGAGCGTGACGGTCCCTTCATTCAGCGGGAGGCCATAGAAGCGCGGCCCGTTGACCGACGCGAATGCCTCAAGCTTGTCGAGCGCGCCTTCCGCCGCGAAGACCGTAGCGTAGCTTTCCAGCGCGAACGGCGCGTTGAAAATGCCTGCGCAACCGCAGCCGGACTCCTTCGCATGGCGGGCGTGCGGCGCGCTGTCCGTGCCCAAAAAGACGTTCGGCAATCCCGATGTCGCGGCCTTGCGGACCGCGAGCCGGTGCTTTTCGCGCTTGGCGACGGGAAGGCAGTAAGCGTGCGGCCTCAGGCCCCCGGCAAAGAGGGCGTTGCGGTTGATGATCAAATGCTGCGGCGTCACGGTTGCTGCGACAGTCGCAGGATGGGAGCGGACGAAATCCGCCGCCTCCATCGTGGTGATATGCTCGAGCACGATCTTCAGCCCTGGGAAGTCGCTGACCAGGCGCGCAAGGACCCGCTCGATGAAGAAGGCCTCGCGATCGAAAACGTCCACCGCGGGGTCGGTGAGCTCGCCGTGGACGCACAGCACCATCCCCAACTTCTCCATCCGCGCCAGGGTCGGATAGATGTTGCGGATGTCCGTGACGCCCGAGGCGCTATTGGTCGTCGCTCCTGCGGGGTAGAGCTTCGCGGCGACCCACGCCTGTTCCTCGAAACCGCAAGCGATTTCGTCGGGCTTCGTCTCGTCGGTCAGATAGCAGGTCATCAACGGCGTGAAGCCGGGCCCGGCTGCGTCGACGATCCGCTGCCGATATGCGGCGGCGGCTTCGGGACTAGTCACCGGCGGAACCAGGTTGGGCATCACGATGGCGCGAGCGAACTGGCGTGCCGTGTACGGCGCGACCGCCCGCAGCATGTCGCCATCGCGCAGGTGCACGTGCCAGTCGTCGGGCCGGCGGATGGTCAGCGTTTGCGATGCCACGCCGCGCTCCCTAACTGAGAGCCATGGCCGCGACCACCCTCACCGACCGTGCAGTGATCCGCCTGTCCGGCGAGGACGTGCGCGGATTCGTCCAGGGGCTGGTCACCACCGATGTTACGGCACAGCTGCCGGTGTGGGCGGGATTGCTCACGCCGCAGGGCAAGTGCCTGTTCGACTTCATCGTATGGAACGACGGCGATGACCTGCTCCTCGATTGCGAAGCCGAGGCGGTCGACGATCTCATCAAGCGTCTGTCGATTTACCGCTTGCGGCGCCGGATCACGATCGAGCGCGACTCATCACTCGCCATCCAATGGTCGAAAGAGAGCAGCGAAGGATCGCCGGACCCGCGGTTCGCCGCGCTCGGCAACCGCTGGCTTGCCCCCGCCGCCGAACCCGCTGCCGGCTGGCTTGCCCACCGGCTCGACCATGGCGTGTGCGAGGGGAGGGCCGAACTCGGCGACCTGCTGTGGCTCGAATGCAATGCGGCCGAGCTCAACGGGGTGAGCTTCACCAAAGGCTGCTTCGTCGGACAGGAGAATACGGCGCGGATGAACTGGCGCCAGAAAATCAACCGCCGGCTGTTCGTCACGATCGGCGGCGGCGGCGACCGTTCCCGCGTCGAATATCCCGCGATCGACCGTTCGGTCGTTCACGCGCGCGTCGACGCCGTTCCCGACAATGCAATCGTTCCCGACTGGCTTAAAGGCGCGCTGGTTCAGTCGAGCAACGCGTAGGCGCGCACCGGAAAAGTGCCCATTCCGCGCACCTTGGGCGGCGCGGCGGTGAACCGGAAGCCCTGGTCCGGAAGCTGGCCCAGGCCCGTCATATGCTCGCAGATCGGGATCTCCGCGCCGAGGAGCCGGGTGTGAACCGGCCGCCTGCGCTCGCGGGTGTCGTCGATATTGTTGCTGTCGATGCCGACCAGCGCGGCGCCATGCTCGGCGAGCCAGTCGGCCGCCGCAGCGGTCAGGAAGGAATGCTCCTTGCCGTAGCGCTCGGTGCGCCAGTGGCGGTCCCAGCCGGTGTGAACGAGCACGGCCTTCCCGCGCACGTCGAGCGCTTCGAACGCCGGAACGTCGACCGCGATGTCCCGGTCCCACGGCTGGCGGACGACGACGCCGGGAAGTTCGGCAACCGATTCCAGCGGCATTTCGGCAAGGTCCTTGCCGTCGGCAAAGCGATGGAACGGGCAGTCGAGATAGGTGCCGGTGTTCGCGACCATGTCGATGCGGCCGATCTGGAAGGTCGAGCCGTCGTCATAGTTCGGGGCCGACGCCTCGCGGGTCCAGAAGTCGCAAATCTGCGGGCCCGGCAGGCCCGGATAGGTCGTCATTCCATGCTCGATCACATGGCTGAGGTCGACGATCCTCTTTTCCTGATGATCCGCCATGATGCGAACGCTCCGATGAGCAGCCAAAGAACGTTAAGCGCGGCCGAGGGAAGCGCGCGGTGCCACCAGCCGTTGATGACGAAGCCGGCGGCCCCGACGATATTCATGCCCTGATACAGCAAAGACTGGCCGGTGACCCGGCCCATGGACAGCAGGAGATAGGCCAGCAGGATCAGAAGCGCGCCGGCCCAGCCGGCGACTTCGACCGCGACCTCGACCGCCGTCACGCCGACGCGAGCCGCCTCAGCACGTACTGGAGGATGCCGCCCGACCTGAAATATTCGAGCTCGTTGTACGTATCAATCCTGCAGCGGGCGGTGAAGCTGAACTCTTCGCCATTGTCGCGCTTCACCCGGACCTCGACGTCCTGCCTCGGCTTGATCTCGGCGATTCCCGTGATCGTATATTTCTCGGTCCCGACGAGGCCGTAGGTCGCGGCATTCTCGCTGTCGGCGAACTGGAGCGGGAGGACGCCCATGCCGACCAGGTTCGAGCGGTGGATACGCTCGAAGCTCTCGGCGATGACGGCGCGGACGCCGAGAAGCACCGTGCCCTTCGCGGCCCAGTCGCGCGAGCTACCCGTGCCATATTCCTTGCCGGCAATGACCACGAGCGGGCGGCCGTCCTGCTTGTAAAGCATCGCCGCGTCATAGATCGGCATGACCTCGCCGGTGGGCGCGTAGCGGGTGAACCCGCCCTCGACATTGTCGAGCATGCGGTTGCGGATGCGGATGTTGGCGAAGGTGCCGCGCATCATCACTTCGTGATTGCCGCGGCGAGAGCCGTAACTGTTGAACTGCCCGCGGCTGACTCCATGCTCGAGTAGGTAGCGGCCCGCCGGGCTGTCGGGCTTGATCGCGCCGGCCGGCGAGATGTGGTCGGTCGTGATCGAATCGCCGAAGATGGCGAGCGGCCGCGCGCGCTCGATGTCGGCCAGCGGCGTCGGCTCCATCGACATTCCGACGAAATAAGGCGGGTTCTGGATGTAGGTCGAAAGCGCCGGCCAGCTGTAGGTCTCGCCGCCCGTCACCTCGATGCCGCGCCAGCGGTCGTCGCCGCGATAGACGTCGGCATAGCGGCGGCGGAACATCGCGGAATGGACGTGCGCGTCGATCAGTGAGCGCACCTCCGCGTTCGACGGCCAGATATCCTTGAGGAACACGGGCTTGCCGTTCGACGCGGTTCCGATCGGCTCGTTGACCATGTCCGAGCGAACCGTCCCCTTGAGCGCGAAGGCGACGACCAGCGGCGGCGACGCGAGATAATTCGCCCGGCAATCGGGCGACACGCGCCCTTCGAAGTTGCGGTTGCCCGAAAGCACGCTGACGGCGACCAGGTCATTGTCGTTGATCGCCTTGCTGATCGCCTCTGGGAGCGGCCCCGAATTGCCGATGCAGGTCGTGCAGCCATAGCCGACGAGGTCGAAGCCGAGCGCATCGAGATCGGCGCTGAGGCCGCTCTCGTTGAGGTAATCGGTGACCACCTGGCTGCTCGGGGCGAGGCTGGTCTTCACCCATGGCTTGGGCTTGAGGCCGAGCTCGCGCGCCTTGCGGGCAACGAGCCCGGCGGCGATCAGCACCGAGGGGTTCGACGTGTTGGTGCAGCTGGTGATCGCGGCGATCGCGACGTCGCCGTTGCCGAAGTCGAACGGCTCGCCCTCAACCACGACGCGCGGGTCGCTCGCCTTGTGGTAGGTCGCGTCGAGCTCGGCGTTGAACTGGTCGTCGACCTCGCCGAGCTTGACCCGGTCCTGCGGCCGCTTCGGGCCGGCGAGCGACGGCTCGATCGACGCCATGTCGAGCTGAAGCGTGTCGGTGAACAGCGGCTCGGGCGAATTCGCGTCGCGCCACAGCCCCTGCTCCTGCGCATAAGCGCGAACGAGCGCGATCTGCGTCTCGTCGCGGCCGGTCAGGCGGAGGTAGTCGACAGTCCGCTCGTCGATCGGGAAGAAGCCGCAGGTGGCGCCATATTCGGGCGCCATGTTGGCGATGGTCGCGCGATCGGCGAGCGGGAGGTTCTCGAGGCCCGGGCCGTAGAATTCGACGAACCGCCCGACGACGCCCTTCTGGCGGAGCATCTGCGTGACCGTGAGCACGAGGTCGGTCGCGGTGATGCCTTCACGGAGCTCGCCTTCGAGGCGGAAGCCGACCACTTCGGGGATGAGCATGCTGACGGGCTGGCCGAGCATCGCCGCCTCGGCCTCGATCCCGCCGACGCCCCAGCCGAGGACGCCGAGACCGTTGACCATCGTCGTATGGCTGTCCGTGCCGACCAAAGTGTCGGGGTAGGCGAGCGTGTCGCCGTTAGCGTCCTGGTCGGTCCATACGCACTGCGCGATGTGCTCGAGATTGACCTGGTGGCAAATTCCGGTGCCCGGCGGCACGACCTTGAAATTATCGAAGGCGCTGCTGCCCCACTTCAGGAATTCATAGCGCTCGCCATTGCGCTCATATTCGAACTCGACATTCTTCTCGAATGCGCGCGGCGTGCCGAACTCGTCGACCATCACGCTGTGGTCGATGATCAGGTGGACGGGGACGAGCGGATTGATCTTCTGCGCATCGCCGCCGAGCTGCGCCATCGCATCGCGCATCGCGGCGAGGTCGACCACGGCCGGAACGCCGGTGAAATCCTGCATCAGCACCCGCGCGGGGCGGTATTGGATCTCGCGGTTGATCCGCCGCTCCTTGAGCCAGTCGACGATCGCCTGGAGGTCCTCCCGAGTGACCGTCTTGCCGTCCTCGAACCGCAGCAGGTTTTCCAGCAGCACCTTCATCGAGAATGGCAGTCGCGCGACGTCGCCGAGCGCGGCGCCCGCCTTCTTCAACGAATAATAAGCGATGGTCTTGCCATCGACATCGAGCGTCGAGCGGGTGTGAAGGCTGTCCTGGCCGGTGGGGATCATTGCTGTCTTTCGCCTGTGACGCGCGAGGGGAAATGCGCTCTGGATGGGGCGGCTGTGCCCTTAGCAATCCCCTCCCGCCCTCGCAAACCGGCGCCCGTGCGATGAATCGAACAGCCGTCGCGCCAGGACGCCAGACGCCCTCTCGAAACGGTAACGGCGGTAGATTAAACGCCAGGTTGATGAGTCACGACAGCGCCTATTTCCGCCAGCGGGCGGCCGAAGCTCGTGCTTCCTGCGCCAAAGGGCGCGGCGAAGAGGCCGCTGTCGCGGGCGAACTGGCGCTCGCTTATGCTGCGCTGGCGCGCCGCCGCTCGGCTGCCGATGCGAAGGCTGAAGCAATGCCGATGCCGGTCGTCGACCTCGTCTAAATCCAGCCGCGTTTCTTGAAATAAAGATAGGGCCCGACGGCGCTCACCAGCATGACCGCCAGAGACAGCGGATAACCGTATCGCCAGCTGAGTTCCGGCATGTAGTGGAAATTCATTCCGAAAATGCCCGCGATGAGCGTCGGCGACAGAAACACTACCGCGGCCCATGAAAAGAGCTTCATCGCCGCATTCTGCTCGATGCTGATGAGGCCGAGCGATGCGTCGAGCAGGAAGGTCAAATTGTCGGACAGGAAGCTCGCATGCTCGCCGAGCGAGGTGACGTCGCTCGTCAGGCTCGCGAGGTGGTGGCGAAGCTCCGCATTTTCTTGCTCGTGGACGAGGTTCGACGCACCGAAGAAGCCCAGCATCCGGATCGAGCTCACCGCCGTATAGCGGATCTTGGTCAGCAGGGTCTGGGTGCGCCCGATGCTGGTGAGAAGGGCGGTCAGCTTCTGCGCCGGGATGCGCCGCTCGTCCTGCTGCTCCTGGAAGATCTCTTCCGACAGCTGTTCCATCCGCGCGCTGACCTGCTCGATCTCGTCCGCGAGCCGGTCGATGATCGCATCGAGAAGGCGGACCAGCGCGGTCGGCCCATCGCGGACGAGGTCGGGATCGCGCCGGGCGTGACTTTCGAAGTTGCGGACCGGCTTCGGAGTCGCGTAGCGGATCGTGACAAGCCGCTTGCCGGCGAGGACGAAGCCGATCGGCGTGGTGGTCGGGAAATTCTCCTCGACGCCGCGCAGCGTGCTCAGCGTCATGTAAAGCGCGCCATTCTTGTCGTAGAGGCGGCTCGACGGCTCGATCTGCGCCATTTCGGCCTGGGTCGGCACATTGACCTGGATGCACCGCTCGACCAGCCGCTCCTCCTCATGGGTCGGCTCTTCGAGGTCGATCCACGTGGCTTCATCGGGGATGCGCTGCTCGGCGGCGTTGATCACGCTTCCGTCGCAGCCAGGGCCGTAAGCGCGCAGCATGGCGGCGTGTGTCAGCCGAACGGCAATTCTTTGCAAGCGGCACGATTTCGCGCGCTGCGCATTGATAGCGAAACCTCGTGGGGAGAAGCATCTGTGAAGCGTGCACGATATCTATGTCCCGCCTTGCTCATCCTCGCAGCCGCTCCGGCGCAGGCGGACGAGCTGTTCGGCGGGCTTTACGCCCATGACGTCAAGCTCCCGACCGACAAGAGCGGCATCGAGAATGGCGCCGACATCCAGATCGGCTACCGCGGCGGAAACATCGCCCATACGCCGCTGCAGCCTTACATTTTCGGCGCGCTCAATACGGCCGGGAAGACGAGCTATGCCGCGGTCGGGCTGTCGGCGAAGTTCGGGTCGAGCCTGTACATCAGGCCGGGGATCGGTCTCGCAATCCACACGGGGTCGGCCGAGAAGTTCCAGGACCTGACCAACGACAAGATCGACTTCGGAAGCCGGGTGCTGTTCGAGCCCGAGCTCGCCGTCGGTACGCAGATCAACAGCCGGCTCAGCATCGAGGCGAGCTGGGTGCATATGAGCCATGCGCAGCTGTTCGGCCGGCAGAACCCCGGCATCGACAATCTCGGCGTGCGGCTGAACCTCGCGCTCTAGCGGCCGATCATCGTCTCCGGCCTCACCGCGCGGTCGAACTGCTCTTCCTCGATCAGCCCGAGTTCGAGCCCGGCTTCCTTCAGGGTCTTGCCGGTCTTGTGCGCATGCTTCGCGATGGTCGCGGCATTGTCGTAGCCGATTTCGGGGGCGAGCGCGGTCACCAGCATAAGCGACCGGTTCATCAGCTCATTGATGCGCTCGATGTTCGGCTCGGCGCCTTTCAGCATGCGCTCGGTGAAGCTTTCCATGCCGATCGACAGCAGGTTGATGGAACGGATGACGTTGGTGCCAATCAGCGGCTTGAACACGTTGAGCTCGAAATGGCCCTGCATGCCGCCGACGGTGACGGCGACATGATTGCCCATCACCTGCGCCGCCACCATCGTCAGCATCTCGGCCTGGGTCGGATTGACCTTGCCGGGCATGATCGAGCTTCCCGGCTCGTTTTCCGGCAGCTTGAGCTCGCCAATTCCGCAGCGCGGCCCGGAACCGAGCAGGCGGATGTCGTTGGCGATCTTCGTGACCGCCACGGCGATCACGTTGAGGATGCCGGAAAGCTCCACCATCGTGTCGTGCGCGGCGAGCTCGGCGAACTTGTTGGGCGCCGACGTGAAGGGAAGCTGCGTCAGATTCGACACCTCGGCCGCGAATTCCTTCGCGAAGCCCTTTGGCGCATTGAGCCCAGTCCCGACGGCGGTGCCGCCCTGCGCGAGGCGCATCAGCCGCGGCAAGACGCCTTTGACGCGATCGATGCAATCGGCGATCTGCTGGGCATAGCCCGAGAACTCCTGGCCCAATGTCAGCGGCGTCGCATCCTGAAGGTGGGTCCGGCCGATCTTCACGATGTCGTCCCATTCGGCCGCATGGGCAGCGAGCGCGGCGTGCATCGTCTTCAGCGCCGGCAACAAGCGCGCGTGGACGGCCGTCGCCGCGGCGATATGCATTGCCGTGGGGAAGCTGTCGTTCGAAGACTGGCTCTTGTTCACATGGTCGTTGGGATGGACCGGCTCCTTGCCGCCGCGCTTTCCGGTCAGGATCTCGTTGGCGCGTCCGGCGATCACCTCGTTCGCGTTCATGTTCGACTGGGTGCCGGAGCCCGTCTGCCAGATCACCAGCGGGAACTGGCTGTCGAGATCGCCGCGCGCGACTTCGCTCGCCGCCTGCTGGATGACTTCGGCGATCTTCGGGTCGAGACCGCCGAGGCGCGCGTTCACCCGAGCGGCCGCCTGCTTGATGATTCCGAGCGCGTGGACGATCTCAAGCGGCAACTGCTCGCGCGGGCCAAACGGGAAGTTCTCGATGGAGCGCTCGGTTTGCGCGCCCCAATAGGCGTCGGCCGGAACCTTGATCGCGCCGAAGCTGTCCGTCTCCGTTCGCGTGGCGGTGCTGGGCATTGGGCTTCTCCTGGAACCGTTCGGGCCGAGCCTGTCGAAGCCCTGCCCCATTTGTTTCGGCCCTAAGAAGAAAAGCAGTCCTTCGACAAGCTCAGGACGAACGGATGTCCGGGGGACATTCGTGAGAACGAGCTCAGGACGAACGGATGAAGTTCACTTCTTCCGGGTGAAGTCGACGTTGACGACGTTCGAGCCATCGTCGCTCTTCAGCTCCTTCGCCTCTTCTTCCGGCGGATCATTCTCGGCCGCCTCATGCTCCTCCGCCGGCTCTTCGGCGGCGTCGGCATGGAAGGTCAGCGCAAATTCGACAGCCGGATCGTGGAACTGGGTCACCGCCGCGAACGGCACGTGCAAGGTCGCGGGAACACCGCCGAAGGAGAGGCCGACCGTGAACGCGTCATGCTCGACCTTCAGGTCCCAGAAGCGGTGCTGGATGACGATCGTCATTTCGTCCGGAAAGCGCTCGAGCAGGTGCTTGGGGATGGAAACGCCCGGCATCCGCGTCTTGAAGGTGATGTAGAAATGATGCTCGCCGGGGAGCACGCCCGATTGCTCGACCTCGCCGAGTACCCTGCCGACAACGGCGCGAAGGGCGTCCTGCACGATCTCGTCGTACGGGATCAGACTCTCGGGGGGCTCCTCGCTCATCGCCCTTGGTGGTAGCGAGCGGACAATCACGGTCAAGCGGAGTCGACATGATGGCGGTCGATGCGACGGCACCCTATGACGATGGCAACATCTTCGCCCGGATCCTTCGCGGCGAGCTTCCGTCGAGCAAAGTCTATGAGGACGAGCATGTGCTCGCCTTCAACGACATCAACCCGCTCGCGCCGGTCCACATCCTCGTTATTCCGAAGGGCACCTATGTCTCGTGGGACGACTTTTCCGACAAGGCGAGCGATGCAGAGATCGCTGCGTTGGTTCGCGCAACCGGACGCATCGCGCGGGACGCGGGGCTGGTCGAGGGCGGCTACCGGATCCTCGCGAACACCGGCGTGAACGCCGGCCAGGAAGTGCCGCACCTACATCTGCACGTCTTCGCCGGGCGCGCCCTCGGGCCGATGCTGGCCCGCTAGTCGGTCCGTCGAAGGGGGATTGCCCTTGGGGTTCGAGCCGCTAGGGTCACCAGCGACTTGGAGATCGGTAGGGGAGTAACATGGCCACCGTAGCACCGCGCGCATCAGGACGCGGCCGAATCAAGCCACTCGACGAAATTCTTGCAACCGCGGAGAAGAAATCGCTGAAGCGCTCGCTGGGCGCATTCCAGCTGACACTGCTCGGCATCGGGGCCGTCATCGGCACCGGAATCTTCGTGCTGACGGCAACCGCGGCGCAGAAGGCCGGCCCGGGCATGATGGTCAGCTTCATGGTCGCGGGCGCGGTCTGCGCGGTCGCGGCGCTCTGCTATTCCGAGCTCGCGTCGATGGTTCCGGTGGCGGGCTCAGCCTACACTTATTCCTATGCCGTGATGGGCGAGGCCATGGCGTGGATGGTCGGCTGGGCGCTCATCCTCGAATATGCGCTCGGCGCAAGCGCGGTCGCGGTCGGCTGGTCCGGGTTTATTACGGGCTTGCTCGATCACATCGGGATTCACGTGCCGCACGCCCTCGCGGTGGGGCCGCCGATCCAGTGGGGCTTCCTTCAGGGCGGCGAAGTTGGCGGAATCGTCAACCTCCCCGCGATCCTCGTGGTCGCGGCGGTGACGACGCTGCTCGTCATCGGGACGAAGGAAAGTGCGACCGTCAACGCTGTCCTCGTGTGCATCAAGGTTGCCGCGCTCACGCTGTTCCTGATCATCACCCTGCCGATGGTCACCGGTCACATGGCGAACTTCCAGCCGTTCGCACCGCGTGGGTGGGGCAATCCGCTCAGTTCGTCCGGCACTGGCATTCTCGGAGCCGCAGCGTCGATCTTCTTCGCCTATGTCGGTTTCGACGCCGTTTCGACCGCGGCCGAAGAGACCAAGAACCCGCAGCGCAACGTTCCCATCGGGCTGATCGGCAGCCTGCTCATTTGCACCGTCTTCTACCTGCTCGTTTCGGCGGGCGTAGTCGGCGCTTACGGCGCGCAGCCACTGGTCAATGCGGCCACGGGCCTACCGTTCAAGGAAGGATCGCCGGAGCTCTACGCGTCGGCCGCCTGTCATGCGGCGAACGCGCCGACCGTCTGCTCGAAGGAGGCCCTTGCCTACATCCTTCGCCAGGTTTCCAATCCGCTGTTCGGCAACCTCGTCGGGCTCGCGGCGGCCGTCGCATTGCCGTCGGTCGTTCTCCTGATGATGTACGGCCAGACGCGGATCTTCTTCGTCATGGCTCGCGACGGCCTGCTTCCGGAGCGGCTTTCGGCAGTCCACGAGCGGTTCCGGACGCCTTATATCGTGACGATCGTTACCGGCGTCGTCGTCGCCATCGCCGCGGCTTTCCTGCCGGTCGGCACGCTCGCCGATTACTCCAACGCCGGGACCTTGTTCGCCTTTGCCGCGGTATCCCTCGGCGTCATGATCCTGCGCGCGAAGGACCCGGACCGGCCGCGACCGTTCCGGACCCCGGCGCTGTACGTCGTCGCGCCCTTGTCGATCGCCGGGTGCCTGCTCCTCTTCGTGAACCTCAATAACGAATCCAAGCTGCTGTTCGTGAGCTGGACCGTGCTCGGCCTGATCCTCTACTTCCTGTACGGATACCGGCACAGCAACCTCGCCCGCGGCATCGTCGAGGTTCCCGAGCTGTCGCCGGATGCGCCGCCGTCAGTCGGCGTCGGGCCGCTTCCGGGCGCGCCCGAGCCGGGCAGCCCCGAAGAGCGAGTTTAGCCTAGCAGCCTGCCGGCAAGCGCCCTGAGGTCCGCCTCGGGGCGCGCGCCATAATGCTGGATCACCTCCGCGGCGCAGATGGCGCCGAGCTTCAGCGATGGCTCGATCGCAAGGCCGCGCGCCTGTCCGGCGAGAAACCCCGCCGCGAACAGGTCGCCCGCGCCGGTCGTGTCGACGAGGGACTGGATCGGCTCGGCAGGCACGGAGACCTTGCGGCCAGCCGACAAAGCGAAGGCCCCTTTCTCGCTCTGAGTGACGACGACCGTCGGCACCTCGGCAGCTACAGCCAGGGCCGCTGCGTCGACACTCTCGTGCTCGGCGAGGCTCATCATTTCAGCCTCGTTGCCGAACAGGATGTCGATGCGGCCCTCGCCAAGCAGGTCCCACAGACCGGCGCGATGGCGGTCGACGACGAAGCTGTCCGACAAAGTGAAGGCGACCTTGGTTCCGGCGTCCCGCGCCGCGTCCATCGCCTTGATCATTGCCTGGCGCGGCTCTTCGGGATCCCACAGATAGCCTTCGAGATAGAGGATCTTCGCAGCCGCCACCTGGGCGGGGTCGACCGCGTCCGGGCCGAGCTTCTGCGCCGCGCCGAGGAAGGTGTTCATCGTTCGCTGCGCGTCGCCGGTCACCAGGATCAGGCAGCGAGCTGTCGCCCCGACGTCGCTGCGCAGCGGGGTTCCGAACTCGATGCCGA
>DATCJM010000336.1:0-1927 GCA_036562805.1 Sphingomicrobium sp. | reverse complement strand
GCGTCGAGCGCGCCGAACGGCTCGTCAAGCAGAAGGATGTGCGGTTCTCGCGCGAGCGCGCGGGCAAGGGCAACGCGCTGACGCTGTCCGCCTGACAGCTGGCTCGGGTAGCGTTTGCCGAGGCCCGGAAGCTGGACCAGCTCGAGCAGCTGGTCGACGCGCTTGGCGATGTCCCGCCGTGCCGGGCGTGCACTTCGCCGCATCACGTCGAGGCCGAAGGCGATGTTCTGGGCAACGGTCATGTGGCCGAACAAGGCATAGTGCTGGAACACGAAACCAATGCCGCGCGACGCTGGCTTGTCATCGGTGACGTCCCGCTTGCCGAACCAGACGCGGCCGCTCTCCGCGATTTCGAGGCCGGCCAGGATCCGCAGCAGCGTCGTCTTGCCGGAGCCCGAGGGGCCGAGCAGCGCGACGAATTCGCGGTCGCCCATGGTCAGCGCAACATCGTTCAGCGCCGGATAGGCGGAAAAACTCTTGGAGACTCGCTCCACCCTGATCGACATGTCAGTGACGAGCGCTGAGCTCGCCTCGGTGCCGCCACTCGATCGCTGACTTGAGCGCAAGGGTGACAAGCGCGAGAAGAGCAAGGAGCGAGGCGACGGCAAAGGCGGCGACAAAGTCGTAATCATTGTAAAGGGCCTCCACTTGGAGCGGCATGGTGTTGGTCTCGCCGCGGATATGACCGGAAACGACGCTGACTGCCCCGAATTCGCCCATCGCGCGCGCGTTACACAGGAGCACGCCGTACAGCAGGCCGAGGCGGATGCCGGGCAGCGTGACTCGCCAAAAGGTCTGCCAGCCGGATGCGCCAAGCGTCAGCGCGGCCTCCTCGTCGGTGCGGCCCTGGGCGTTCATCAGCGGAATGAGCTGTCGCGCCACAAAGGGAAAGGTTACGAACAATGTCGCGAGCACGAGCCCTGGAAGCGCGAAGATGATGTGTATGTCGCGCGCCTGGAGCCAGGGACCGAACCAGCCTTGAGCTCCGAACAGCAGAACGAAGACCAGACCTGAGACGACCGGCGAAACGGAGAAGGGCAGCTCGATGAGCGCGATGAGGAGGACCTTGCCGCGGAAATCGAATTTGGCGATCGCCCACGCCGCCGCGATTCCGCACATCGTGTTCAGCGGTACTGCGATGGCGGCGACGACCAGCGTCAGGCGGACCGATGCGCGCGAATCCGGCTGCGATATTGCCACGAGCCAGGCACCGGGGCCCTTAAGCAGCGCCTCGCCGAGGACGGCGCCGAGCGGCAGAAGCAGCATGACGCCGACGTAGACGAGCGCCGCGATGACCAGCAGCGACTTGGCGGCCGGAGGCTCTCTCAAGCCAGCCGTGCTCATCCGAGCCTCCGCTGCTGCCAATGTTGCAACAGGTTCAGCAGAAGCAGGAGAGCGAAGGAGATGACCAGCATGACGCACGCGATCGCAGCAGCGCCGGCATAATTATATTCTTCCAGCTGGGTCACGATCAGCAACGGCGCGATCTCCGACTTGTACGGAACGTTGCCGGCAATGAAGATGATCGAGCCATATTCGCCCGCGCCACGGGCGAAGGCGAGCGCGAAGCCGGTGGCGAGGGCAGGGGCGATCGTGGGCAGGATCACGCGCCAGAAGGTCTGAAGCCGGGTTGCGCCTAACGTCAACGCTGCTTCCTCGACGTCGCTGGACGCGTCAGCGAGTACCGGCTCGATCGTCCGCACGACGAACGGCAAGCCGATGAAGGTGAGCGCAAGCACGACGCCGGCCGGCCTGTACGCGACGGACACACCGGCCTGTTCGAGGATACGGCCGATGAGGCCGGTATCGGCATATAGCGCTGTGAGCGCAATCCCGGCGACGGCGGTCGGCAGCGCGAAGGGGAGGTCGATCAGTGCGCCAAGGAGCCGGCGACCGGCAAAGCTGTAGCGGACCAGCACCCATGCGA
>DATCJM010000334.1:0-1511 GCA_036562805.1 Sphingomicrobium sp. | reverse complement strand
ATCTCGCACGGAGCGGCGCCGACATCGCGGCGGCGGTCAGCTTCCACGGGCTGTTCGACCCGCCCGGCCTGCCCAAGGAGAAGATCACGGCCAAGGTCGTCTGCTTCCACGGCTGGGACGATCCGATGGTCAAGCCGGAGGCGGTGGTCGCGCTCGGCAACGAGCTGACCGAGGCCGGCAGCGACTGGCAGATCCACGCCTACGGCCATGTGGGCCACGGCTTCACCAACCCGCACGCAAGCGACCTCAAGATCGACGGCGTCGCTTACAAGGCGCTCGCCGCCGAGCGGAGCTGGACGAGCTTCATCAACCTGCTCGAAGAATTGTTCGGTGGCGGCGACTGAGCTGACCGAGGCCGAGGCCGCCAACCGCCTGATGCGGCTGGCGAAGGAGATCGCGCGGCACGACAAGCTGTACCACGACCGGGACGCGCCGGAGATTTCCGACGCCGACTATGACGCGCTGGTGCGCGAGAACCGCGAGCTGGAGGCGCGCTTTCCGCAGCTCGTGCGGGCGGATTCGCCTTCGAAGCGGCTCGGTGCGGCCCCTGCAACGAGCGGCCTTGCGAAGGTCACGCATGCGCGGCCGATGCTCAGCCTCGACAATGCTTTCTCGGCCGAGGAGGTCGAGGAGTTCGTCGCGCGGGTGAAGCGCTTCCTCGCGCTTCCGGCCGATGCAGTCGTGGCGATGACGGCCGAGCCGAAGATCGACGGGCTCAGCTGCTCGCTGCGCTACGAGAAAGGCAAGCTGGTGCTTGCCGCGACGCGCGGTGACGGAACGGTCGGCGAGGACGTGACCGCCAACGTCCGCACCATCAGCGATGTGCCGCAGCGGATCGCGAATGCGCCCGACATGCTCGAAGTCCGTGGCGAAGTGTACATGTCGAAGCTCGACTTCGAGGCGCTCAACGAGCGGCAGGAGGCGAGCGGGGGCAAGATCTTCGCCAACCCGCGCAACGCGGCGGCAGGATCGCTGCGGCAGAAGGACCCAAACATCACCGCCGCCCGCCCGCTGCGCTTCCTCGCGCACGGCTGGGGCGAGCTCAGCGAACCGCTGGCGGACACGCAGCTCGAAGCGATGAAGCGGATCGAGAGCTTCGGAATCCCGGTCACCGACCTGCTCGTCCGCGGCGACAGCGTCGACGAAATGCTCGCCCATTATCGCGCGATCGAGAAGGCGCGGGCGGACCTGCCGTTCGACATTGACGGCGTGGTCTACAAGGTCGACCGCTTGGATTATCAGGAACGGCTCGGCCAGGTCGCGCGCGCGCCGCGCTGGGGCCTCGCGCACAAGTTCCCCGCCGAGAAAGCGGAGACGACGCTCGAGGCGATCGACATCCAGGTCGGGCGCACCGGCAAGCTGACTCCGGTGGGTCGCCTGACGCCCGTCGGCGTCGGCGGCGTGATCGTCGCCAACGTCACGCTCCACAACCGTGACGAAATCGGGCGGCTTGGCCTGCGCATCGGCGACCGCGTTCGGATCCAGCGCGCCGGCGACGTGATCCCGCAGGT
>DATCJM010000329.1:0-2129 GCA_036562805.1 Sphingomicrobium sp. | reverse complement strand
GCCATGGCTTCCTCGGAAATGCGCGGCGGCTGCATCCGGCGCTCGGCGGCGTATCGCGCCAGGAAATGGCTGACGAGCTCCGGGATATCTTCGCGGCGCTCGCGAAGCGGCGGGAGCTTCACTGGCACGACATTCAGCCGGTAGAACAGGTCCTCGCGGAAGCGGCCTTCGTTGATCTCCTCCTGGAGGTTGCGCGAGGTTGCCGAGAGCACGCGGACATCCACGCGGACAGGGCGCTGGCCACCCACCCGATGATAGCTTTGGTCGGTGAGCACGCGCAGGATCTTCGCCTGCGTGGTCAGCGGCATGTCCGCAATCTCGTCGAGGAAGAGCGTGCCGCCATGCGCATGTTCGAGAAGGCCGGGGCGCATCGCGCCATCGATCTCGCTGCCGAACAGCTCCTCTTCGACGCGCTCCGGACTCATCATCGCCGCCGAAAGGACGATGAACGGCGCCTTCGCGCGCGGGCTCCACTGGTGGATCATCCGCGCGGCGATTTCCTTGCCCACGCCGGGCGGCCCGGAAATGAGCACGCGGCTGCCGGTCGGCGCGACGCGCTTCAGCGTGGCGCGGACGGTGTTGATCGCGACCGAGCTGCCGTGGAGTTGGTCCTCCTGCCCCGCCTGGCGGCGAAGGGTCTCGTTCTCGCGCCTTAGACGCTCCGTCTCGGTGGCGCGGTCGACGAGGTAGATCAGACGCTCGGCCTCGAACGGCTTCTCGATGAAGTCGACGGCCCCTTCCCTGACGGCGGCAACGGCCGTGTCGAGATTGCCATGGCCCGAGATCATGAGGACGGGGATGGTGGAATCGCGCCGCTTGATCTCCTGAAGGAGTTGCAGGCCGTCGAGCTTCGACCCCTGCAGCCAGACGTCGAGCAGGACCATCGAGGGCCGTCGCTCCTCGATCGCGTCGAGCGTCGAATCGCTGTCGGCGGCCGCGCGAACCGCATAGCCCTCGTCTTCGAGCACGCCGCTCACGAGCTCGCGGATGTCCGCTTCGTCATCGACCACGAGCACTTCAAGCGCCATCACTCATCCTCAGCGTCATTGATGTCTTCTTTGCTGTCGTCGCCCTGTTCGTCGCTGGCCAGCGCCGCGAGCTTCGCTGTGTCGAAGGAAATGCGCACGTGCGTGCCCCCGCCGGCGCGGTCGAGAAAGGCGATCTCGCCCATATGTTCCTCGACGATCTTCTTGACGATCGCGAGACCGAGGCCGGTCCCCCGCACCCGCGTGGTCATGTAGGGCTCGGTGAGCCGCTCGCGGTCTTCGGGAAGGCCGATGCCGGTGTCGAGTACGTCAATAACCAGCTGGCCTTCCGTTTCGTGCAGCTTGAGGTCGACGTGGTCGCCGGCGAAGCTATGTTCTCCGCGATTCCGCCTGCTTTCAATAGCTTCAACACCGTTTTTGACGACATTCGTCAACGCTTGCGCGAGCTGGCGCCGATCGCAGACCATGCGGAAATCGCCGGTCGGCGGCTCCAGCGTGAAGGTGATTGCGGGGTGCGCGACCTCGTGAAGAAACATCGCCTGGCGCGCAATGTCGTGAACATTCTCCTCGCGGAACACGGGTTTCGGCATGCGGGCGAAGTTCGAAAATTCGTCGACCATGCGCCGCAGATCGCCGACCTGCCGGACGATCGTACCCGTGAGCCGCTCGAACGTATCGGGATCCGATGCGACTTCGGCGCCGAACCGCCGCTGCAGCCGCTCGGCTGCAAGCTGGATCGGCGTCAGCGGGTTCTTGATTTCGTGCGCGATGCGCCGCGCGATATCCGACCATGCGGCGCGGCGCTGGTCGGTCAGCTGGTCGGTGATGTCGTCGAAGGTCAAGACCGAGCCGTCCTGGTAGCGAACGCGCTTGACGGCCAACGTCCGCTGGACGGCATCCGCGGTGATGAGGACGTTCGCTTCGGACTGCTGCCCGCGCATGAATTCCTCGAGCTCCGGTGAAACCGAACCAAGGCTCTTCCCCTCAATCGCCTCGCCCTGCTCGAGCAATGTTTCTGCCGAACGATTCAGGAGCAGGATGCGGTGCTGCGCGTCGACCGCGATGACGCCGGCGGTCACGCTGGAGAGAACCGCCTCGATGAAGGCGCGGCGGGTGTCCAGCTGCGTGTTGGCGGTCCGAAGC
>DATCJM010000016.1:0-13613 GCA_036562805.1 Sphingomicrobium sp. | reverse complement strand
AATATCGCGATGATCCAGGCGAGGCGCGAAGCGGGCTCGCGATGCGGCCGCAGCAGCGCGCGCGCCGCCGTTGCCGCATCGATTGCAAATATGGCGGCCCAGACGAGCGGTTCCCGGTCCATCGCCGCCTATGCCGCATATTGCAGCGCGGCTGTCCAGCGCTTCAGCCCTTGCTGAGCGAAACCAGGTGCAGGGAACGCCCACCGAAGAGTCCGCCGCCCTTCCACGTGTAGCGCAACGTGTAGCTTCCCGAGGCGGTCTTCTCTTTGCCTGCCTCGACGTAGCGGGCGGCGATCTTGACGAGCACCGTCAGAGTCCGGTCCTTCGGCTCATTGTCATGGCCCTTCAGGGCCGACTGGACGTCGCTGGCGGCAAGTTCGCCATCGCTGCCAACGTCGATCGAGGAGGCGCCGGGCAACATAACCTTCAACGATTCGAGCGCGTGGCTCGATTCGACCGGGCTGATCTCGAGCCTTTCGCCGTCGTCCTCGCGTTTGCCGCGCAGCGTCAGCGGAATGGCGGTCCTCTGTTCGACGACGCGCGTTGGCCCCTCGTGGTCGCTGCTCTTCCAGCTGATCACACGCCGACGGCCGAGACGATCAGCGCGGCAAGCGCGATCAGCTCGCCCAGCGTGACCAGCCGGCGGCGACGTTCGGATTCGCTCTCGCTCATCGTCCGCCAGCCTCGAGCAAGCGGCGCGGTGCGGCAAGCTCCCAGCTTGCGGCGATTCGGTCGGACACATGATCCCAGTCGACACCGGCTCCGCCGACTTTGATCGAGATCCACGATGGCAGATACGCGGGCTTCGAATAAGTCTCGGGATCGGCTTCGAGCAGCATGGCCTGCTCATCGAGGCTGCTGACTCGGACGCAGACGACCGTTTTGCCGTCGGCGTGATGATTGTCGCGGAACTGGGCGAACTGCTTGCCGGCGACGAAGAAGGTCGACTGCCCATGCGACAGGCGCTCTTCCGTTTCGGGCAGCTCGAGCGCCGCTTCGCGGATCCTGGTCAGTGAATCACTCATCTCAAGACGAACTCGTTCAAGACGCGCGGATATAGCTGATGTTCGGCCGCAAGCACGCGCTGTTCGAGGCTCGCCGGCGTGTCGCCCTTCAGGATCGGCACTCCGGCCTGGCCAAGGACTTCGCCTGCGTCGAGCTCGTCCGTCACGATATGAACGGAGCAGCCCGCCATCTTGTCGCCCGCTTCCAGGGCGCGGGCATGCGTGTCGAGGCCGCGATATTTCGGGAGCAGGGAAGGGTGGATGTTGACGATCCGCCCGGCCCAATGGTCGACGAACCAGGGCGAAAGGATGCGCATGAACCCGGCAAGCGCGATCGTGCCGATCCGATGCTCGTCCAGCGCATCGCTGATCGCCCGATCATAGGTCTGCTTCTCGGTTCCCCTGCTTTCGAGGGCCCAGGTCGCGAGTCCGCGCTCTTGAGCCCACTCCAGACCCGCAGCTGCCGGCTTGTTGGAAGCGACGAGGGCGATCTCGTAATTCTGTGCCTGCTCGACGAGCGCGCGCATGTTGCTTCCGCGGCCCGAGATCAGGATTGCGACGCGGCGAGGGTCCCTTTGGGGGTCACGCATTGTGGGTCGCGGACCAGTCCTTCGGCGAATTCCAGGTGCCCGTCTGACCGTGGACCGTGCAGCCGCGCACTCCGGCTTCGATGCGGCCGATCTCGAACGGCGATTCGCCGGCCCCTTCGAGTTCGTCGCTGACCCGGTCCGCGTCCTCGGCCGCGACGATCACGGCCATTCCGACGCCGCAATTGAAGGTTCGCGCCAATTCCTCCGGTGCAATGCGGCCGCTCTGCTGCAGGAACGTGAAGATTGCCGGCAGCTCCCACCGCGCAGCATTTACCTCGGCATGGCAACCGTCTTTGAGAACTCGCGGAATATTCTCGAGAAGTCCGCCCCCAGTGATGTGCGCTAGGCCCTTGATACGTCCCTGCTGGACGAGCGGCAGGAGCGAGCGGACGTAGATTTTCGTCGGCTTCAGCAAGACTTCGCCGACTGTGCGTCCGCCCCCGCCGGGCAGTGGCTCATTGAGCTTCCAGCCCTCCTGTTCGATGATCCGGCGAACGAGCGAGAAGCCGTTGCTGTGGACACCCGAGCTCGCCAGCCCGAGAATGATGTCGCCAGCCGCAATACTTTCGCCGGTCAGGACTTTGTCCCGTTCCACGGCCCCGACGCAGAAGCCCGCGAGGTCATAGTCGCCCGCGGCATACATGCCGGGCATCTCCGCGGTCTCGCCGCCGATCAGCGCGCAGCCCGCCTGGCGGCAACCTTCGGCAATCGAGGCTACGACCGCAGCGGCAACCTCATTGTCGAGCTTGCCGGTCGCATAATAATCCAGGAAGAACAAAGGCTCGGCGCCCTGGACGATGAGGTCGTTGGCGCACATCGCAACGAGGTCGACGCCGACGCCGTCGTGGCGCCCGGTCTCTATCGCGAGCTTCAGCTTCGTGCCGACGCCGTCATTGGCCGCGACTAGGAGCGGATCGGAATAGCCGGCGCGCTTTAGGTCGAAGAAGCCGCCGAATCCGCCCAGCTCAGCATCCGCGCCCGGCCGCGCGGTCGAGCGGGCGAGCGGTCCGATCGCTTTCACCAGCGCATTTCCGGCATCGATCGACACGCCGGCGTCGGCGTAAGTGAGTGGCTTCTGGCTCATTCGTGGCGGGCACTAGAGACAAGCCGCTTGGATTTCCACGCCGTTGTCGCCAAAAGACGGCGCGAATGCTTCGCCGTCGTCTCGCAATCCCGTTCCTGGTGCTTCTCGCCGTCGCAGGTGTCGGCGCGACGGTCTATGCGCAGCTGGAGAGCGGCGATCGCGGGATCCTCCCGCTCGACACGACAAACACGCTCGAGATCGGCCCGGTCCACGTCGACGTCGGCGCCGCCGATGCACAGAGCGCGCGGCTGGCCGGGTGGCGGGTCGCTCAGCGGCAGGGCTTCCGGATGCTGTGGGCGAAGATGCACAATGCGCCGATCAACCAGGCACCGGGCCTTCCCGACGGAACGCTCGACCAGATTGTAAGCTCGATCAACGTCGATCGCGAGCAGATCGGGCCCAATCGCTATATCGCCGACCTCACCGTCGAGTTCGATCACGATCTGGCCGCACCTTATCTTGGCGTAGAAGGCGCGCAGGTAACGCAGCATTCGGCGCCGATGCTGCTGATTCCGATCACGGTGACGGGTGGTACCGAGACGAGCGTCGAGTTCCGCAATGCATGGCAGCGCGCCTGGGCCCAGTTCCAGACGGCGCAGACGCCCATCAACTATATCCGCGTGAGCGGCATGGGCGCGGACCCGATGGTGGTGAACGCAGCGCAGACCGCGCGTCCGGGCCGCGGCTGGTGGCGCGCTTTGCTCGACATGTACGGCGCCCAGGATGTGCTCGTGGCGGAAGTGCAGTTGCAGCGGGCGTTCCCAGGCGGCCCGGCGCGCGCCCGCTTCATCGCCCGTCATGGCCCCGACAACGAAGTGATCGGCGGCTTCGTCCTGACCGCACCGAACAGCGATGCGATTGCGGCGATGATGACCCAGGGTGCGCAGCGAATCGACGCGATCTTCGCCCAGGCGCTCGCGGACGGGCGCCTCTCGCGGGATCCCTCGCTCAATACGCCGCCCCCGCCGGTTCAGCTGGCGCCCGTCGCTGCCGCGCCGCCGCCGCCCAAGCCGGCGACTGTCGCGAATTCCTTCCAGATCCAAATCATCGGCAACGACGTCAACGTCTATAATTTCGCCATGGCTCACCTGCGCACCGTTGGCGGGGTAGATTCCGCGACGCCGCAACAGATCAATCCGAACGGGACGAGCTATGTCCTCGTCACTTATCGCGGCACCATCGCCCAGCTTGCCGCTGCCCTCAGCGCAAGAGGGTGGGTCGTCGACGCTTCGGGAACGGTCATCCGCATGCATCCGGCCGGCGACAAGCCGCCAGCGCTCCCGCCACCACCGCAACCAGCGCCCCAGCCGGCGCCGGTCCAGAATTCGGGCGCTGCTGAATGAAGCAGGGCACGGACCAGATCGCGCTTCCGCTCGACTGGCCACAAACCGACGGCGACGCCCGGTTCATCGTGTCCGACGCCAACCGCGAGGCGTTCGATCATTTCCGCAAGTTCAGCCTGTGGCCGGTGAAAGCGACGATCCTTGTCGGTCCGCGACGGTCCGGCCGCACATTGCTGGCCCGAAGCTTCGTCGAGCGGGTAGGCGGCCGATTGTTCGATGACGCGCAGGGCCGCGACGAAGTGGAGCTTTTCCACGCGTGGAATCAGGCGCAGGACAGCGGACGACCACTGGTCATGGTGTCGGACGAGGCGCCGCCGGCCTGGGCTCCGGCACTGCCGGATCTGAAAACGCGACTGGCGATCACGCCCGTCACGCACATCGGTCACCCCGACGACGCATTGTTCGGCGCCTTGATGCAACTGCATTTCGCCGACCGGGGACTCCACATCCCGGCCGACGCCTTGCGGTTCATGAGCGAGCGGCTGCACCGTGACTATTGGACGGCGGAGCGCGCCGTCGAA
This sequence comes from Sphingomicrobium sp., assembly GCA_036562805.1. Lineage (GTDB taxonomy): Bacteria > Pseudomonadota > Alphaproteobacteria > Sphingomonadales > Sphingomonadaceae > Sphingomicrobium. The sequence continues at coordinate 9,071 of DATCJM010000016.1, read as the reverse complement.
GCTGTCGACCGTTTCGCGATTGCGGAACGGGCGAGACTATCGCTGCCCACCGTCCGGCGTGCGCTCGCCCAGGCAAGGCTGATCGGCGAAGCGGCCTAGCGGCTTAGCCGCACTTGATCTGTGTGATCTTGTTGCCGGCGTCGAGCCAGACGGTGACCCGATCAGCCCGATAATCCATTGTCAGCATCACGCCGGGCGGCGCCCAGCGGAGAACCGCTGCGTTCGACGTCCGCTTGATCTCCGCCGCGACCTCGTCGGTGCGGGTCTGACCCACGAACTGGTCGGTACCTGCAGTGGTGCACGTGTGCCCGGGCGTCACGCCATGAACCGGCGTCGGTTGAGGAGGAGCTGCAGGCGCTGTCGAGCAGGCGGCCAGCAAGATCGGGCCCAGAATCAGCAGTCTACGCATCGACAGGCTCCTCTTCGCGGACCCGGCTCATCTTCAGCTTTCCATCCTCGATGGCGAAGGCGAGGCGGCCTTCCACCAGGTCCAATGCATCCTTGCCGAACTGCTCAAAGCGCCATCCGTTCAATATTTTGAGATTCTTGCGAACCCCGGCGGCAAGCGCTTCGAGATCGTCCGAGCGCGCAATGAGACGCGCCGCGACGCCGCTTTCCTTGGCGCGGATTTTGAGCAGGAGTTTCAGCAGGTCACTGACGAGCGCGGCATCTTTGGTCAGTCCCGGCCGCTTGGGCTCGCGGTCGGGCATTTCCTCCTGCGTCAGCGGCTTTGCCGATTCGATCGCGGCCATCAGTCGGCTTCCGATATCGTTTGTCTTCCAACCCGCCGAGAGGCCGCGGACGCGGCCAAGGTCGTCCTGGGTCTTGGGTGGATGGAGCACGATCTCGTTCAGCGTATCGTCCTTGACGATGCGGCCTCGCGGCAGGTTCTTGGACCGGGCCTCCGTCTCGCGCCACGCAGCGAGCGCCTTGAGCCTGCCGAGCACGGCGCCGTTCCGGCTCGGCAGCTTGAGGCGCTTCCAGGCATCCTCCGGCGGAAAGGCGAAGCTCGACGGATCGGCGAGCCGCTCCATCTCTTCGTCGAGCCAGGCGCCGCGGCCCGTCTTCTTCAATTTTTCGACCATGCGCGGAAATACTGTGGCGAGGTGGGTGACGTCCGCGATTGCATAATCGATCTGGCGCTTGTCGAGCGGGCGCCGGCTCCAGTCGGTGAAGCGCGCGCCTTTGTCGAGGCTGTGGCCGAGCAGGCTCTCGATCAGGTTCGAATAGCCGATCTGCTCGCCATGGCCGAGAGCCATCGCCGCGATCTGCGTGTCGAACAAAGGGTGTGGGACCTTGCCGGTGAGATTGTGGATGATCTCCAGGTCCTGCCCACCGGCATGGAAGACTTTGAGGACGTCCTCGTTGGACACGAACAGGTCAAGCAGCGGCTTCAGGTCGATGCCCTCCGCCTTGGGGTCGACGGCCGCCGCTTCGTCGCTGCTCGCCACCTGGATGAGGCAGAGGTCCGGCCAATAGGTATTCTCGCGCATGAACTCGGTGTCCACGGCGATGAACGGGTGCTCGGAAAGTCGGTCGACGAGGGCCTTGAGGTCTTCGGACTTCGTAATCAGTGGATGGATACGCATGAGTCTGGGAGGCCCATAGCCCCCACCTCGCGGGTTGACAAAAAGTGAGTAGGACGTGAAGCGCGGCGCGCGCTTTTCCGCCCATCTTCGAACCAGAAAGCCGACGTTCCGCATGCACGCCTATCGTACCCACAACTGCGCCGAGATGCGGCTCGGCGACGTCGGCAAGACGGTCCGCCTGTCGGGCTGGGTCCACCGCAAGCGAGACCACGGCCATCTGCTCTTCGTCGATCTGCGCGACCATTACGGGCTGACCCAGATCGTCGCGGATTCGGAATCCCCGGCATTCAGAATCCTGGATCGGGTCCGCGTCGAGTCCGTCGTGACCGTCGAAGGCGAAGTCGTGGCGCGGTCATCGGAGACGGTGAATTCAAACCTGGCGACGGGGGAGATCGAGGTTCGGGCTCGCGAAGTGACGGTCCAATCGGAAGCGGCCGAGCTGCCGATGCCGGTTGCCACCGAAGCCGACTATCCGGAGGAGATCCGGCTCAAGTATCGCTACCTCGACCTCAGGCGCGAGCAGGTCCACGCCAACATCATGCTTCGCGGCGCAGTCATCGCGTCGATCCGTCGCCGGATGATCGAGCAGGGCTTCACGGAATTCCAGACGCCCATCCTGACCGCCAGCTCGCCCGAAGGCGCCCGCGACTATCTCGTCCCGAGCCGGGTCCATCCGGGCAAGTTCTACGCGCTCCCCCAGGCGCCCCAGATGTTCAAGCAGCTGATCATGGTCGCGGGCTTCGACCGCTATTTCCAGATCGCGCCCTGCTTCCGCGACGAGGATGCGCGCGCCGACCGATCGCCCGGTGAATTCTACCAGCTCGACTTCGAGATGAGCTTCGTCACGCAGGACGATGTGTTCAATGCGATCGAGCCGGTTCTCTCAGGGGTGTTCGAAGAATTCGCCGACGGCCGCACGGTGACGCCGGGCGAATATCCTCGCATTCCGTACAAGGAAGCGCTGCTCAAGTACGGAAGCGACAAGCCGGACCTTCGTAATCCGCTGCTGATCACCGATGTCTCGGAGCATTTCATAGGCTCCGGCTTCGGCTTGTTCGCCGGCCTGGTCGAGAAGGGCGCGGTGGTCCGCGCGATCCCCGCGCCGGGCACGGCCGAAAAGAGCCGCAAGTTCTTCGACGACATGAACGAATGGGCGCGGAGCGAGGGCTTCGCCGGCCTGGGCTACGCGACCCGCAAAAGCGGCGAGTGGGGCGGCCCTATTGCCAAGAACCATGGCGAGGAAGGGATGAACCGCATCGCCGAGGCGATGGGGCTCGGCCCCGATGACGGCATTTTCTTCGCTGCTGGCAAGGAAGCCGATGCTGCAAAGCTCGCGGGCGCGGCACGCACGCGCGTTGGGGAGCAACTCGGCCTGATCGAGCAAGGCGCATTCCGCTTCTGCTGGATCGTCGATTTCCCGATGTACGAATATGACGAAGAGCGGAAGAAGATCGACTTCAGCCACAACCCGTTCTCGATGCCGCAGGGCGGGCTGGAAGCGCTCGAGACGAAGGACCCGCTCGACATCCTCGCCTGGCAGTATGACATCGTCTGCAATGGCGTGGAGCTAAGCAGCGGCGCGATCCGCAACCATCGGCCCGACATCATGTACAAGGCGTTCGAGATCGCCGGCTACACGCAGCAGGAAGTCGACACCAACTTCGCCGGCATGATCAACGCGTTCAAGTTCGGCGCTCCGCCGCATGGCGGCTCGGCGCCGGGCATCGACCGGATCGTCATGCTGCTCGCCGACGAGCCGAACATCCGCGAAGTGATCCTATTCCCGATGAACCAAAAGGCCGAGGATCTGATGATGAACGCACCTTCGGAGGTTACGCCGAAGCAGCTCAAGGAGCTCGGCATCAAGGTCGTAGGAGAGGCCGCGCCGGCCGCGGCAAAGGTCGATCCCGCAACGGTGGTCGCCAAGGAATAGCTAGTCCGGGTACCGAATCGCGACGATCTCGTAGCTTTTCTCTCCCGCTGGCAGGCGAACCAGGCGTTCGTCGCCGACGCGCGCCCCGATCAGGGCACGGGCGATCGGGGCGCTCCACCCGATCGTTCCCGCGCTCGCATCTGCTTCGTCATTTCCGACGATCGTCACAGTGCGGCGCTTATCCTCCTCGTCCGCAAGCTCGACAGTCGCGCCGAAGCGGACCTGATCCCGCGCTTCCTGGCGAGCAGGATCGACGACCTTCGCTTCCTTCATGATCCGGGCGAGGTAGCCTAGCCGCCGATCGATCTCACGGAGCCGGCGCTTGCCATAGATGTAGTCGGCATTTTCCGATCGGTCACCGAGCGAGGCGGCCCAGGACACGGTCTCCACGATCTTCGGCCGTTCCACGCCGAACAGCTCGTCATATTCGGCGCGGATGCGCGCGAGGCCTGCAGGCGTGATGTATCGGTCGGCCACTCCCGGGGACTATCAGCCAGGCCGGTCTTTCCCAAGGTAGCGCGAGACGTGAAGCGCCGTTTGCTGCTGCGGCGGCGACCGCATCGAATCATAGACGACACTATTCTCGATGACCCGCTGCACATAGCCGCGCGTCTCGTCGAACGGGATCGCCTCGATCCATCCGACGACGTCGACCTGGCCGCGCGGATCGCCGAGTTGCCTGACCCACTTCGAGACGTTGCCGGATCCTGCATTGTAGCTTGCGACCGCCAGCGGAATGCTCCCGTTCCAAACGTTCAGCATGTGCTGGAAGTAAGCGGAGCCGAGCATGACGTTGTAGTTCGGGTCGCTGAGCAGCCGCGAGCTGTCGAAGCCGACGCCCATCTTGCCCGCCTGGTCGCGCGCGGTGCCGACCATCAGCTGCATCATTCCGCGGGCGCCCGCATGGCTGAGTGCGTAAGGATCGAATGAGCTCTCCTGGCGGCTGATACCGTGAGACAGCGACCACAGATCGCTCGAGACGGAGGCGGAGAGCATCGGATAGGCCTGGCGAACGTAGAAGCTCGAGCCTTGGATGCGCGCCATTCGGGCAACCCAGACCGGAAGGTCCTGCCGGCCAAGTTGTTGGGCCAGCTCGAGCGCGAGATTCCGCTCGACGTCATTGTCGAGCGAACGGGCAAGTGCCTGGATGAACAAAGTCTCTTCGCCCGAGCGGCCTTGCTGGGCCAGCACTCGAACCGCCTGGACAATCCGTCGGCTGTTGAACGCCGCGCGCTGGACGGACGTGGTGGTATATTGCGGGAGGGCGGGCGGCGGCGGCGGGACGCCTCGACCGAGGCGCTCGAGCGCGAGCTGGCCGTAAAAGAGGTCGGGATACGCCGCAGCTCGCTGGAAATAGGCATTGGCGGTTTGAAAGCTGCCGCTCGCAAGCGCCGCGCGGCCGGCCCAATAATCGCCCTTGGTCCGGACCTGCAGCGAGCGCGTGCCGCGCGCATAACGGTCGAACATTTCGCGCGCCGCGGCGGCCTGGCGCAGCCTATCGAGCGCGACTGTGCCGCCGAGCCAGGCAATGTTCGTATATTGGTCCCGGACATCGAGCGGCTGGTCGGCGACCACCGCACCGGCAGGCAGCGCATCGTCGATCTGGCGGGCGATGTCGTAGGCGGTTCCCCAGTCGCGCGCGTCGGCCGCATCGTCCGCCAGCGCGAGCACCATGTCGTAGAAACGAGCGGGGTCGGCCGGCTTGATCGTGAAATGGTGCGTTCGAGCAAAAAGGTCCTGCGCGGACTTGTCGTAATTGTGCGCCCGGAGGTAGCGGGCGCGATCCATCATCAGGCCCGCATCGCTGGTGACGGTGCCGAGCAGCGCCTGATATTTGCTCTCGGCATCCGGCGCATCTTCCTGGAGCGCGATCCTGGCCGCGAACGACGGCTGCCGTGCAGTGGTCGCGTAAGCGAGGAAGCGCAGGGCATCGTCCGGCTTCTTCGCGAACAGCAAGGCATCGATCCGCCGGTTTTGATCGGCGCTCGTGAAGCGCGTCACATATTTGGCCCAAATCGCCTGCTGGTCGTCCAGGCTCAGATCGGGTGATCCCCAGGCGTTCCGCGCCGCCTCGAGCGCGTCGGCCTGCCGGCCGCTCGCTGCATAAGCGTCGGCGAGGCGGGCCCAGCCATTTCCGGTTTCCGGCTTGGCGCGCGCGAAAAATGCGAGAACGGTCGCGTTATTTTCGCCGGGCCGCATCGCTTTTTCGGCCCAGTCCCGCATTCGGTCGGCGTCCGGCCAGTCGGGATTGGCGATCACGAAGGAGGCATAATCGGCGAAGCTGTAACCGCTGCTCTGGCGCAGCCTTCGCCACTGATCGAGCGAATAAGCGATGCTCGGCGTGTACGGCGACGGCGCGGCAGAATAGGTCGCGCCCGTGTATTGCGCCGAACTCGGCGGCGCGAGCGCCAGCAAGGCCGGCACCAGCAGAACAGCACGCCACATGCTGGACATATTACAGTCCCGCTCCTTATCAGGCCGTGAACGCGGCCCTCACCTTGGTGAGCAAACTCCTGAACGCGGAGGTAAGTTCATGTTTTTCGGCTCGATTCCTGCGCTGGTGACGCCCTTTTCAGGCGGCCGTGTTGCGGAGGACACATTTCGCGCCTTCGTCGACTGGCAGATCGAGCAGGGATCGGCCGGGCTGGTTCCATGCGGCACGACCGGCGAAGTCGCGACGCTGAACGCCGACGAGCATCGGATGGTGATCGCCACCGCAGTCGAGGCGGCGAAGGGCAGGGTGCCGGTGATCGCGGGCACCGGCACCTATAATACCGCTGCTTCGATCGAGCGGACCAAGATCGCCGCGGATGTCGGTGCTGACGCGGTCCTTGTCGTCGTTCCTTACTACAACAAGCCGAGCCAGGCGGGCTTGGTGGCCCATTTCACGGCGATCGCGGACGCCTCGCCGCTGCCGATCGTCGTCTACAACGTGCCGTCGCGGACGGTCGCCGACATTGCCGTCGAGACGCTGGCCGAAATCTCGAAGCATCCGAAGATCGTCGCCGTGAAGGACGCGACCGGGAACCTCGCCCGGGTTTCGGCGCAGCGCCTCGCCTGTGGTGAGGATTTTTGCCAGCTCTCAGGCAACGACGACATGGCGCTCGGCTTCAACGCGATGGGCGGCGTCGGCTGCATCTCCGTCAGCGCCAACGTCGCGCCCAGGCTCTGCGCGGATTTTCAGAAGGCCATGCGTGACGGGCGCTGGGATGACGCCCTGAAGCTTCAGGACCGGCTTTATCCGCTGCACGCTGCATTATTCACCGATGCATCACCGGCGCCGACCAAATATGCGCTGTCGCGGATCAGGACCGATTTTCCGAGCGAGCTTCGCCTGCCGTTGGTCGAGGCCTCGGACGCCTCGAAGCGGGCGGTCGATGCGGCGCTCGAGCATGCGGGACTGATCTGATCAATTCATGGCCAAGCCGCTCCCGCAGCCGTTCGACAAGCAAAAGGTCGTCGCCGAGAACAGGCGGGCGCGGTACGATTATTTCGTCGAGGAACGGTTCGAGGCAGGCATCCAGCTGACCGGGACCGAGGTGAAGTCGCTGCGCAGCGGAGAGGGCTCGATCGCGGAAAGCTATGCGACGGTCGACGGCGAGGAAGTCTGGCTGATCAACAGCCATATCCCGGAGTACAGCCACGGCAATCGCCTCAACCACGAACCGCGGCGGCAACGGAAGCTGCTGCTCAAGAACCGCGAGATCTCGAAGCTTCAGGGCGCAATCACGCGACAGGGGCTAACGCTCGTCCCGCTCTCCATATATTTTAACGGCGCCGGGCGAGCGAAGATCGAACTTGCGCTCGCGCGCGGCAAGAAGGTCCATGACAAGCGCGAGACGATGAAGGAGCGGGACTGGAAGCGCGAACAGCAGCGGCTGCTCAGACACAATGCCTGAGTCTCCGGACGTCCCCGGACGCATGCACTGGCTGACGCGCCACATCCCGACGCGCGAGACGGTCCATCATTATCGCCTGCTTCGCCCCTTCGCTGCGCAACTCAGCCATCCCTCGCTGTGGCGCATGACCCGCCGGTCGGTGCCGCGCGGCGTGGCGGTCGGCTTGTTCGTCGCGGTGATTATCCCCTTCATGCATACGGTCATCGCCGCGCTTCTGGCGATCCCGACCCGCGCCAACATTGTCGTCGCGGCCATTTTTACGCTCGTCGTCAATCCGCTGACGATCCCGGCGATGTATTATGCCGCTTACCGGATCGGCTCGTGGGAATTGCATCATGATTCGCCGCTGCTGGATGCCCAGGCAGCGGAGCGGTTTTCCAGCGAGCTCAGCCGGCTCTTGTTCTGGCTGCACCACGCATCGGGATCGATCGCCGTCGGAATCCTGACGATCGCCGTGGTCCTGGCGTCGCTCGGATATGTGCTTGCTTCGCTCATTTGGGGATGGTGGCTTCGAAGCCGCTGGCGTCAGCGGCGCATGGCGCGGCGGCAATCGGCCTAGGCTTTTTCCGGATTGGCCGTTTGCCGAGAGAAACTGTGCGCCGGTCAATTCTCGCTGGAGCTGCTTGCACGCGAATATTGAAGCTATCTAAACATAGGCATTCCTTTGGAGGGGATTGTGATGGTTAGGTTTTTCGCTCTGGCTCTGGCCTCGACCGCGCTTGTCGGCGCCACCCAGGCGCCGCCCGCAGCGGCCGTCGGCACGCCCGAGGCGAGCGCGCCTCGCCCGCAATATGGCACGTTCGGGTTCGATACCGCCGGAATGGACAACAGCGTCGTGCCCGGAAACGACTTCTTCGACTATGCCAACGGGACCTGGCTCAAGAACACGCCGATCCCCGCCGACAAGGCGCGCTACGGCATGTTCAACACGCTGGACGACCTCTCCAAGACGCGCACGCGCGGCATCATCGAAGAGCAGACGAAGAACCCCAACAGCAAGATCGGCAATGCTTATCTGAGCTTCATGGACGAGGCCGGTGTCGACGCTAAAGGCCTCAAGCCGTTCGAGCCGTGGCTTAGCCGCGTCCGGGCCGTGAAGACTAAGGCGGAGCTGACCAAGCTCTACGCCGATGCCGACCGCCTGAGCATCCCGATCCCGTTCCGCATGTTCGTCGGCCAGGATCGGAAGGCCTCCGACCGCTATGCGCTAAACGTCATCCAGGGCGGCATCGGCATGCCGGATCGGGACTATTACCTGTCCACCGATCCGAAGCAGGTCGACACCAAGGCCAAATACCTGCAGCACATGACGAACATGCTCACGCTCGCGGGTGAGCCGAATGCTGCTGCCCGCGCTCAGGCGATCCTCGACTTCGAAACGAAGGTCGCGCAGGTGCAATGGACCCGCGCCGAGAGCCGCGACGCCAACAAGACCTATAACAAGATGACGATCGCGCAGGTGCGCAAGTTCGCGCCGGGCTTCGACTTCCCGCTGCTCCTGAAGGACGCGGGGACGAACGTGGGCTATGTCGTCGTTGCCCAGCCGAGCGCGTTCAAGGGGATTTCCTCGCTCATCGCGAGCACGCCCCTCCCGGTCCTGCGCGACCAGATGCTGGTGAGGTCGCTCGATTCCTACGCGTCCTACCTGCC
>DATCJM010000284.1:0-2052 GCA_036562805.1 Sphingomicrobium sp. | reverse complement strand
GCGCTGGACTTTCACCCGCTGGTCGCTGCCGATGCTCGCGCTTGCGACGAGCCCGATGTGCGATCCGAAGGCGGAGCAGCCGGCGATACCCATCGTGCTCCCGGGACCGCCGCCGTCCCACTCCGCAAGCCGGGCGGCGTCAGCGGCCTTGGCACGACCGTTCTCGCTCCCGCCGTTGCGAATGCGCTCTATGCGGCAACCGGCAAGCGGATGCGCTCGATGCCTTTAGACCCTATGGCCGTCGCATGAGCCTGCCGCCCGATCATCCGGTCATTCCCGAGCCGAAAGTCGGCGTGCTGCTGATCAACCTTGGCACGCCCGATGCGCCGCATGCACGCGCCGTGCGCCGCTACCTCGCCGAATTCCTCAGCGATCCGAGGGTGATCGAGATCCCCAAGTTCGCGTGGAAGCCGATCCTCCACGGGATCGTTCTTCGCACGCGTCCGAGGAAGTCGGCCGAAGCCTACAACCAGATCTGGACCAACGAGGGCTCGCCGCTGCGGGTCATTGCGCATCGCCAGGCCGAAGCGTTGCGCAAGCGCATGCCGGGTCTCTCGATCCACTATGCGATGCGCTATGGTAATCCGGGCATTGCCGCAGCGCTCGAGCACATGGTCGGCGAAGGCTGCACGCGTATCCTCGCCGCGCCGCTCTATCCGCAATATTGCGCGGCGACGACCGCGACTGCCAATGACGCAGTATTCGCGGCGCTCGCCGCGATGCGCTGGCAGCCGGCAATCCGCACGCTACCGCCTTATTATGACGATCCGCTCTACATCGATGCGCTCGCGGGCAGCCTGTCGCGGCAATTGAGCGCGCTCGACTTCGAGCCGGAGCGCGTGCTGCTGAGCTTCCATGGGATGCCGGTGCGAACACTTCAGCTCGGCGACCCTTATCACTGCCATTGCCAGAAGACCGCGCGGCTGCTCGCGCAGGCGCTCGGCCGCGACGTCGACGTCTCCTTCCAGTCGAAGTTCGGCCGTGCTCAATGGCTCGGCCCAGCGACAGACGCGACGCTCGCAGCCTATCCGGGCAAAGGCGTGAAACGGATCGCAATCGCTGCGCCCGGTTTCTCCGCCGATTGCATCGAGACCCTAGAGGAGCTCGGGATTCGCGGACGGCACACGTTCAAGCAGGCCGGCGGCGAGCATTTTGCTTTGCTCGATTGCCTCAACGATTCGGCGGAAAGCATCGTCATGCTCGAACGGCTGATCGCCCGCGAGCTTGCAGGCTGGCGGCGCGAAGAATAGGCGCCCTTTCCGAAACCACAGGGAGCTCATCAATGGCACGGGTTGCGATCGTCACCGGCGGCACACGCGGAATCGGCGAGGCGATCAGCATCGCGCTCAAGAACATGGGCATGGAAGTCGCGGCGAATTACGCCGGCAATGACGAACGCGCGCGCGCGTTCACGGACCGAACCGGAATCCGCGCGTTCAAGTGGGACGTCGCCGATTACGACGCCTGCCACGCGGGCGTCCAGCAGGTCGAGAGCGAAATCGGCCCGGTGGACGTCCTCGTCAACAATGCCGGGATCACCCGCGACACGACGATGAAGCGGATGGACCGCCAGAAGTGGCAGGAGGTGATCGACACAAATCTCGGCGGCTGCTTCAACATGGCGAAGGCGGTGTTCGAGGGAATGACGGGCCGCGGCTACGGCCGCATCGTCAACATCGGGTCGATCAACGGCCAGGCCGGGCAGTACGGCCAGGTCAATTACGCCGCGGCCAAATCGGGCATCCATGGCTTTACCAAGGCGCTGGCGCAGGAAGGCGCGCGGTTCGGCGTCACGGTCAACGCGATCGCGCCCGGCTATATCGATACCGATATGGTCGCCGCAGTTCCTGAGGACGTGCTCGGCAAGATCGTCGCGCGCATTCCGGTTGGCCGCCTCGGCAAGGCGGACGAGATAGCCCGTGGCGTCGCTTTCCTGTGCGATGAGAATGCGGGCTTCGTCACCGGCTCGACGCTGTCGATCAACGGCGGCCAGCACATGTATTGATGGCGGAGCCGCGTTACGCTCCGCCGAAAAAGCGTTCGGTGCTGATC
>DATCJM010000281.1:0-5094 GCA_036562805.1 Sphingomicrobium sp. | reverse complement strand
GTTCTGGCCGTGCGGAGCAGGATGACATTGGCGAGGACGGTATGCCCCTGCATATCGATCCCGGGCGCGCCGCCGCGGATGATATCAATGCGAATCACGCTCGTGGCGGGGATGCGTCTGAGGATGTTGTCGAGCGTATCGGCCTTCGTCGATGGCCGTTCGCCCTCGATCAGCACATTCCCCGCGGCGCCGGCAAAGCCACGAACGCTCGCCCCGGTGTCGAGAGTGAACCCCGGCAACCTTGCGATCATGTCCAGCGCCGTGTTGGGACGCGCGGATGCGAAGAAGGAGGCGGGATAGGAACTCGTGGCGGAAGGCGCAGTGGCCGGCGCGGCCTGTAGTTGCGCGGCAAAAGCTATCGCCATGACAATCATCGCCGACAGCTTAGCCGAACCGTTGGGACAGGCGATCCTCTAAATAGGCGGGGCCGATGCGTGCAACACGGACGGAAGTGAGATCAATCTGGAAGGTGTTGGCGATAATCGGGCTCGGAGCAGCGCTTGGTTTCGCTTTGTGGAATGGCTGGCATTACGGCTAATCAATGCCGATGGACTTCGTGCCTTTCGGGCGTTTCGCGTCGGGCCGTGTCGAAGGCAATGCTAGCGGTCTTGAGCGTCGGTAGATGCTCGAACAGTTCGTGCTTGAGCCTCTCGGCAAGCGCACGTGCTTCTCGAACGGTCGAGTTTTCATCGATCTCGATCGCGACGTCCGCGTGAAGCTCGTGGCCGATCCAGCGTGCCTTCGCATCAAGCACGCCCAACACGCCAGGGACATGACCGGCTGAATGGCGAATTTCCTCGGTGACGCTCGGCTCCACTCCGTCGAGCGTCCGAGTGATAACTGCCTTTGCCGACTGCCACACGATGCCGAGGATCGTCAGCGTGATGAGGAGGCCGATGATCGGATCCGCGAGCGGATAGCCGAACCAGACACCAGCTGCTCCAGCCACGACCGCGAGTGACGTCAGCCCGTCCGTGCGAGCGTGGTAGCCATCGGCAATCAGCGCCGCGCTGTTCATCGCCCGGCCGACGCGAATGCGGAACAGCGCCACAATTTCGTTGCCGAGGAAACCGATGAACCCGGCAGCGGCGAGCCAGCCGAGATGCTCGACCTGACGCGGATGGATCAAACGGTCGATCGACTGGTAACCGGCGATGACTGCGCTGAGCAGGATGACACCCACGATCATGATCCCCGCGAGATCCTCGACCCGGCCAAGTCCATAAGTGAAAGTTTTCGACGGCTTGCGGCGAGCAAGCACGAACGCGACCCACAGAGGGATGGCTGTCGTTGCGTCACCGATATTGTGAATTGTGTCGGCCAGTAGAGCGACGGAACCGGAAACGTACACGACGGTGAGCTGCAGCGCCGCTGTGATCGCAAGGATCACGAACGACCATTTGATCGCCCAGATTCCGCGCTCGTTGCTGGCAAGCGAAGCGTCGACGACGCCGTGCGTATGGCCGTGGCCCCGCCCGTGACCGTGTTCGTGGCCGTGATCATGGTGATCGTGTGGGTCGTCTATTCCGCTCGATCCGAAGCCGAACCAGTCCAGTATCTTTGACTTCATGGCTTGGCCTTTCGACGGAAGACAGAAAGGACGCGTCGAAACGCCATCCGGTGGTCAGACAATGCAGTCAACCGACCATCATGACTGCGGTTGCGAGGACGTCGACGATCGCCGCCGCCGACTATGCCGAAGCGCAGGAAGCACCTGCCGAGCCGCCAAATAGCGACGGCGAGGATGCGGGTGGCATGAGGCGGTCGACGCCAGCGGAGGCACGTCTTGCGCGCTGAGGCGTTGGGCGCCTAACGGCTGCCTTTCGCTTGCTCGGCAGGAACCATGCACGCACTGATCATCGAGGACGAATATCTGATCGCGCACTCGCTCGAGGACATGCTCGAGCCGCTGGGCTTCACGTCATTCAGCTTCGCGCGATCGGAAGACGCGGCCGTGCTGGCCGCCAACGCGCAGAGACTTGACCTGATCACGGCGGACGTTCGGCTGCTGCCCGGGGACGGCGTCAGTGCGGTCGAGCTGATTTGTTCAAAACGCGAGATCCCGGTGATCTTCATCACCGGCTACAAGGACGAGCTGATCGAGCGCGCGCCCGATGCGGTCGTGCTCCAGAAGCCGGTCAAGGAAGACGAGCTTGCCGCGACCGTGCGTCGAGTGCTCGCGCTGCGGCGGTCGGAGCGGAACGACTTGCCGGGGACTGAAGCAACAAACTCGACGCCTTAGTAGATGACGCGCGGGCGGATGGACGAGAATGTGCACCTGCCGCCCGCGTTCGTGACGCATATGCGCGAGACTTATGGCGGGAGTCCGGTGCGGGGACGGTAAGGTCAGAGGCCGGGCGTGCCGCTTTTCTTCATGCGGGAGGCGAGATCCCGCTTGATCTGCATGCCGGTGAAATGGGCGTCGACATTGGCGTAGCCTTCGCGGACGAGCCGCTTCTTGAGCTCGTCGATCGAGCGGCACTCCGGCGCAATATCGAATGCGCGTTCAATCACGCCGACCCCCTGCATCGTGGCATGTTATGCCGAATGAGCGGCAGATGCACCAACCGATGTTAGGATCGATTGGCCCGGCGCCGATCCTTCGGCCGCAACTCGATCCGGTCGTTGCTGTTGGCGGTGAGCTTCTTGCGCGCGTCGGCGAGCATGAATCGGCACGCTTCGAGGCTCTCCCTGAGCTCCTCGTTCACGCGCTTCAGCTCGTCCGTTTCCTTGTCTTGCTGTTCCGACATGGTCATTGGCTTGAAAAACGGGGTTGGCGATTAACCCACGTTACGCCGAGCCGTTCCCACCGTTACGGAGGCGCTCTGACGTCCTGGTCAGTGCTTTAGCGCTTTCGCCGAGTTGAGATGAGCCGTGACGATCGGGACGATGTCCGTCGCGAAGCTCTTGAGCGAGGGGACGGCCCCGCTCGCCGAATAGCTCTTGAGGCCGTCAAGCGCCGCGTGGTGAGCGGCGACCTGGTCGTCGACATAGGCGCTGTCGAACGCGGCGCCGGTCTTCGACTTGAGGTCGGTGAGCTTCTGCTGCTGGTCGGCGCTCAGCGTCGCATCGGGCGTGATGGCCGGAGAAGCGGCAGCGGCCGCGGTCTTGAGCTTGGCCGTGGACTCGGTGTGCGCCTGGACCATGTGCTGGGCGAAGGACTTCACCGCGCTCGACGAGGCGTTGGTCGCGGCGAGCTGCGACGACTGAATCTCGAATGCGTCGCTTGCCGCCGCGGTGTTCGCGAACTGCTGATCAGCGGACACTGCCGCCACAGCATTGCCGGTGGCCGCATTGGTTTCGTCGGCATTGGCAGCGTTCGATTGGGCGGCCTGATCCTTGTGCCCGCATGAGGCGGCCGCAAGGGTGCTCGCCGCGAGCATCATGACGAGTTTGAGCTTCATGGCACGCTCCTCCTGTTTCCTGCACGCCGCGCCTCAACCGTTCGCGCGCACGCACGTTCCACGCGGAGCCTTACAGCGCGCTCGCCGTTGAACCGCCGACATCCTTTCACAACAGCAGCGGAGCCCGGGACGATGAGCATCTTCGGCAGCATCATGAACAAGATCTTCCACCACCCGTCGGCCCAGGCGGCACAGCCGGGCAGCGCGGCGCCGCAACAGCCGGCGGCCGCCGGCGCACAAGGCGGCGACACAGCGACGATCTCCGCGCCCGCGCCCGCGGCGACCCAGCAGGTGGACGTCGGCGCAGTGCTGTCCGAGATGGCGTCCGAGAAGGGCGGCGGCGGCAATTACCAGAGCTCGATCGTCGATCTGTTGAAGCTGCTTGGGCTCGATTCCAGCCTGGAGGCGCGCAAGGAGCTTGCGAACGAGCTCAACGTCCACGTCGCGGCCGACGGCAGCGCCGAGGAGAATATCGCTCTCCACAAGGCGGTGATGGACAAGCTCGCCGAGAACGGCGGGGTCGTCCCCGACAGCCTTCGCCACTGAGCGGCACTTCAACTCGAACAACAGGAGATCGCTATGTCGATGTTCGACATGCTCGAAGGCGCGGCGGGCCAGGAGGCAATGCGCCAGATCGCCGAGCGCGTGGGCCTTCCGCCCAGTCAGCTCCAGGCGGTTGTCGGCACGCTTGCGCCGACGGTCCTGTCGAAGCTGCATGCCACGAAGCAGGAGGGCGGGCTCGACCCCTCCTCCGCCGCGCAGGCGCCGCCGGCCGGAACCGACGAGGCGGAGGATCATGGAAACTCCATCCTCGGCTCGATCTTCGGCTCGAAAGAGGTCAGCCGGTCGGTCGCGCAGGACACCGCGGACCAGACCGGAGTGAGCGTCGACAAGATCAAGCAGGTCTTGCCGCAGGTCGCCTCGATCGCCGCAGCGGCGATGCACCAGGGCAGGCTCGGACAATCGGGCGACGGACTTGGCGACATCCTGTCGGGGCTCGGCGTGTAGCCGTCGATCGAGATAGGCTCGTGACCGATGGCTAACTAAAGTAAACTACAAGCGGTTGAGATCGCTTTGTAAAACCGCCGGGCGCGGAGTTCGCGGATGGCGGATTATCGGCTCAACGGCCTGGACGGCGACGATCAGCTCACGAAGGCGCGTGGAAGCGATCCCGCCGGCGATTCCGACGCAATACCCGCCGATCTATCGGCAGAGCTGTGCAAGTCTTGCGGCCTGTGCTGCAGCGGCGCGCTGTTCGACTATGTGCCGGTCGACGAGCTCGAGCGGCCGCGCCTCACCGAGCTGGGCTTCCCAGTGCGCACGGACCCGGCGACGGGGATGCGCTTCGACCACCCCTGCGCGCGGTTCGAGAAGGGGCTGTGCTCGGTCTATCCCGACCGGCCACAGGCGTGCCGCCGCTTCCGTTGCGAGCTGCTGATCGGTGTCGAGAGCGGCCGGATGTCCGCCGACCGCGCGCATGGCATCGTCCTGGAGGCCAAGGCGATGGTTGACGAAGTCCGGCTGCTGCACGGCGACGATCGCCCGCTGCTGCCGCAATCGTGGCGCGAGCGGCTGCGCGCGTGGGGCTCGGGCAAAAGCGCTGGCCGTACCGACCCCACGCTGCTGCTGCAGATGACGAGATTGAACGTCTTCCTGGACCGGCACTTTCGGTCGAAAGCGCAGCGCGTGG
>DATCJM010000251.1:0-5325 GCA_036562805.1 Sphingomicrobium sp. | reverse complement strand
AGCGGACGGAGCCGCTCGGCGCCGCCCGCTGCTGGGGAGTCTTTTTTCGGAAACCTTAGTCCGCTGCGAGTTCGTCGTCGTCGGGACCGGCGCCGACCATAAGCGCTTCCCCGACTTCCTCGGTCCGGCCACGGATTGCATTTTCGATGCGCTGCGCGACGTCGGGATTCTCCCTGAGATAGGCCTTGGCGTTCTCCCGGCCCTGGCCGATGCGGACGCTGTCATAGCTGAACCAGGCGCCCGATTTCTCGACCAGGCCCGCCTTGACGCCGAGGTCGAGGATCTCGCCGACCTTGGACACGCCCTCGCCGTACATGATGTCGAACTCGACCTGCTTGAACGGCGGCGCGACCTTGTTCTTGACGACCTTCACGCGGGTCGCGTTGCCGACGATCTCGTCGCGGTCCTTGATCTGGCCGGTGCGGCGGATGTCGAGACGCACGGAGGCGTAGAATTTCAGCGCATTGCCGCCGGTCGTCGTCTCCGGATTGCCGTACATGACGCCGATCTTCATCCGCACTTGGTTGATGAAGATGACGGTGGTCTGCGAGCGGCTGATCGAGCCGGTGAGCTTGCGCAGCGCCTGGCTCATCAGACGCGCCTGGAGACCGACATGGCTGTCGCCCATCTCGCCCTCGATTTCCGCGCGAGGCACCAGCGCCGCCACGGAGTCGATCACCAGCACGTCGATCGCGTTCGACCGCACTAGCGTGTCGACGATCTCGAGCGCCTGCTCGCCCGTGTCCGGCTGCGAGACGATCAGCTCGTCGATGTCGACTCCGAGCTTCTTCGCATAACCCGGGTCGAGCGCATGCTCGGCATCGACGAAGGCCGCTGTGCCGCCATTCTTCTGCGCCTCGGCGATCGCGTGCAGCGCAAGCGTGGTCTTGCCCGAGCTCTCCGGCCCGTAAATCTCGATGATGCGACCGCGCGGAAGCCCGCCGACGCCAAGCGCGATGTCGAGCCCGAGCGAACCGGTCGAGATGGTCTCGATCTCTATCTTCTCGCGGCTGCCCAGCTTCATCGCCGAGCCCTTGCCGAACGCGCGATCGATCTGGGCGAGCGCTGCCTCGAGCGCCTTCTGCCGGTCCATCCCTGCCACTTCCACTCCGCTGCCGATGACTTTCAACTGCGCTGCCATGTCGTCACTCCCCGTTCAAGCACAATCACCGGCGGCCGAGCTCCGCCCGTTGGCGATCTCCGTATCCGATTTGTTCTGTGAGAACAAGAAGGGAACGCGAGGATTTTGAGTTTTCACTAAGTCACCGGATTGGAACCGTAATTTCGTCCCGGCGGTTCTGTCGGCCACAGAGGAGAGTGATCGTGGCGAAGTCCAGCACTAGTTCCGGCTCGAAGAAGAGTACCAGCTCCAGCGCGAAAACCAGCGCGGCCAAATCCAGCTCCAGCAAGTCGAGCTCGACCAAGAAGAAGTAAGTCGGGCCGAGGCCGAGCCTCCCCGGTGTTCGGCCTGCGGGCGTCGTGCGCTTCGTATGTTCATTGGAATAGCGGCCGCGTCTGTGGCAATTGCACCAGCTTACAGGAGGTGTGCCATGCGTTCGATCGACACCGCGCGTTCCTTCAATGCAGCACTGCTCGCTGCTTCGTTCCTGATCGCTTCTCCATCGCTCGCGCAGGCGCCCGGACCGGATTGGGCGGCGGTGGACCGGGCGCTCGGGCGGCCCGGCACAACCCAGCCTGACGGCATCCGCCGCTACGGCTTCCCACGCTCGGACCTCCACGTGGTTCTCGACGGCGTCACCATTCGACCCGCGCTAGCGCTCGGCGGATGGATCGCATTTGAGCCTATGGGCACGAACGCGGCCGTGATGGGCGACCTGGTGCTCACTCCTGACGAAGTGAACCCGGTGATGAGCAAGCTGCTGAAGGGCGGAATGCAGGTGACCGCGGTCCACAATCATCTGCTGCGCTCGTCTCCCGAAACCATCTACATGCACGTCCAGGGTCGGGGCGATGCCGCGCGGCTCGCTGCAACGCTCCGCGCCGCGCTAGCATTGTCCCATACGCCGCTTGGGGTTCCCGCCGCGGCAGCATCTCCTCCGCCGATCGGTCTCGATACGGCGGCGATCGAACGGATCATGGGCAAGGCGGGCAAGGCGAATGGCGGCGTTTACCAGTTCACTTTCCCGCGCTCCGAAACGATCATCGACGATGGCATGGCCGAGCCGGCGTCAATGGGCACGGGGACCGCAATCAATTTCCAGGCAACCGGTCGCGGCCGTGCCGCCGTCACCGGGGATTTCGTCGTCCTCGGCGGCGAAGTCGATCCAGTGATGCGCGAGCTTCGTGGTCACGGCATCGACGTCACGGCGCTGCACAGCCACATGATCGGCGAGCAGCCCACGATCTACTTCATGCACTTCTGGGGAGTCGGGCAAGCGGCTCAACTCGCAGCCGGCTTGCGCGCGGCGCTGGATCGAACGAACGTCGAGCGCTGATCGGGATCGAACAAGCTGTCGGCCCTCGACGCGCCGGCAGCATTCCACGCTCGCCGTTCGTCAGGCCGGCGTCACCTCCCCGGCACCCGTGCCCGCGTCATCACCCGGCTCCGGCCGCTTGTCGAAGACCTCGTCGATGAGGCCGAAGGCCTTCGCCTCATCCGCCTCGAGGAACTTGTCGCGGTCCATGGCCTTCTCGATCTCCTCGAGCGGCTGGCCGGTGTACTTTGCGTAGAGCTCGTTGAGGCGCTGGCGCATGCGCAGGATCTCGCGCGCCTGGATCTCGATGTCGGCGGCCATGCCCTGGGCGCCGCCCGAGGGCTGGTGGATCATGATCCGGCTGTTGGTGAGCGCGACGCGCATGCCGGGCTCTCCCGCCGCGAGCAGGAAGCTGCCCATCGACGCGGCCTGGCCGATGCAGACGGTCGAAATCTTCGGCCGGATGTATTGCATGGTGTCGTGGATCGCGAGGCCGGCCGTCACCACGCCGCCGGGCGAGTTGATGTACATGAAGATGTCCTTCTTCGGGTTCTCGGACTCGAGGAAGAGCAGCTGGGCGGTGACGAGGCTCGCCATATGGTCCTCGATCGCTCCCGTGATGAACACGATGCGCTCGCGCAGCAGCCGCGAATAAATGTCGAAGCTGCGCTCGCCCCGGTTGGATTGCTCGATGACGATGGGGACGAGCTGGCTGGCGATGTCTTGGTGATCGATCACGGGAAACAGATCCTCTTTTGTGGCGAAAGCCTACATCGGCGCGAAAGCGGGAAGGTTCAAGGCGGGCACAAGAAGGGCGGCGCGATTGCCCGCGCCGCCCTCAAAGTTCGAACGTCGACAGCGATCAATATTTCGCGGTCAGGCGCGCGTAATAGAAGCGACCCGGGATGTCGTAGACGGTCGGGTCGAAGTTGTTGATGTCGCACGTGTCGCAGCCCGGAATGTGGGTGTTGAACAGGTTGTTCGCGCCCACTGCGATCGTGAACATGTCGTGGAAGTAGGTCGGCGACCACCGCAGCTGCAGGTCGGTGAACAGCCGCGCCTTCATCACATTGCCGTCGCTTTCACGAAGCTTCGACACGTAGCGGCCGGTCAGCGACGCGCCGAACTGGGCGAGATCCCAGTCGAGAATGCCGATCGACTTCCACTTCGGGAAGCCCTGCGTCGGGCTGCCCTGTTCGGTCCCTGCATGCCTGATCACCTGAACGCCGTTCGTGATCGGATCGATCTCGTCGAATTTCTTCAGGAAGGTGTTGTTCCAGGTAATCCCGAAGCGGCCGGCGCGGGTCATGGGGCCGTGGTAGGCGACGTTAAGGTCGATGCCCGTGGTGTCGATCCCGGCGATATTGCCGAGCACGCCGACAATCTGCGTGACCTGGCCGTTGCCGGCGCGGCTGACGAGGGCGCAGGCCGCGGGATCATTGTTGACCTCGCAATTGGACAGGGTGACATCAGCGGCGAGCGACTGGATCGCGCCCTTGATCTTGATGTTGTAGTGATTCACCTCGACCGAGAAGCCCGGCAGGAAGTCCGGGCTGAGGACGCCGCCGAAAATCCAGCTCTTCGACGTCTCGGCCTTCAGATTCTGATTGCCGCCGACGAGGACCGAGATCTGCGGGTTGGCCTGTGCGAAGCTGCCGTCGCCAGGAACGCCGTGCGCGATGCAGTTCGCCTTCACCGTCGGATTGTTGTTGAAGTTCTGCGCTGCGGTGCTGTCGTTGGAGCAGGGATCGCTGATCGTCTGGTCGAAGCGCGACAGCGTCCCGAACAGCTCACCGATCGACGGCGCCCGGAAGCCTTCCGCGTACGAGCCGCGCAGGCGCAGCGCCTTGATCGGCTTCCAGTTCACGCCGCCCTTGAACGTTGTCGTCGATCCCGACGTCGAATAATCGGAAACGCGCGCGGCGCCGTTGAGCTCTAGAAGCTCGGCGCCAGGCACATGCGCGAGAATCGGCGCATTGAGCTCGGCATAGGCTTCCTTGACGTTGTAGCTGCCGCGCGTCGGCTGCGCCGGAATGTCCGAGCTGAAGCCGGCGGCGACGATCGGATCCGGGTCGAACCGACCGCTGAGCCTGCGATATTCGACGCCCGCGGCGACACCGAGCGGACCACCCGGCAGCTCAGCCAGATTGCCGGACAGGTTGCCGGTGAAGTCCCAGGTCGACTGCTTGCTGCTGTCATGCTGGGTGAAGCCGACGAAGTCGATCATCGCCTGGGTGATCGATCCGGCGCCGCCGAACAGGTTGAACGGCACGCAGGGCGCGGTGCAGTCGGCGACCGGACCGAGGGCCTGCTGCAGACGTTGGGAATCGATATTCCCGAACATCGTCTGCTTGGCGTTGTTGCGGCCGTAGCTGCCGTTCACGTCCCAGTACCAATCCTGGTTGAGGAAGGTGAATCGGCCGTCGAGCGTGGCGACGCCGTAAGTCGTGTCGACCGTCTGCAAGAACCGGCGCGGACCGCCTTCGACGAACCGGCGAAGGATGAAGTCCATGTTCGATGAATCGAGCGTCACGCCGAACGGGTTGAACGGATTGGTCGCATCGACCGTCGTCGAATCGAGGACCGGCGTAATGCCGGCCGCCTGGCCGATGCCGAACGGCAGCGGGGCCGCCTGGTTCTGCGATTTGCGGCGGTTCCAGATGCCCTTGACCGAAAAATGGACGTCGGGCGCGATGTCATATTTCGCGTTCGCGAACACGCCGTAGCGGGTCAGCGGAATCTGCATGAAGTTGAACGGCGCGAAGTTGAATCGGTCGGTGTTCGGCCCGCTGCTGACGAAATCGCGGAAGTTCGCAATCGTCGGCGTGTTCGTCGGCGCCGAGATCAGCGTCTCGTCACCCGAGTTCGGGAAGACCGCGCCGGCGAAGCG
>DATCJM010000240.1:0-2212 GCA_036562805.1 Sphingomicrobium sp. | reverse complement strand
GGTCTGCAGCTGGCCTTCGAGATAGACCTTGCTGCCCTTGCGCAGGTAATTTTTCGCGACGCGGCCGAGATTCTCGTTGAAGATCACGACGTTGTGCCACTCGGTCCGCTCCTGGCGCTCACCGTCCTTGGATTTCCACTGCTCGGAGGTCGCGACGCGCATGTTGACGACCTCGCCGCCGTTGTTGAGCGAGCGCGCCTCCGGGTCCGCGCCGAGATTGCCGACCAGGATCACCTTGTTCACGCCCGCCATCATGACTCTCCTCTTCGTCGAGGACAGCTATAGACCGAGCGTCACCCCCGTCCAGAGCGCATCGCAACGACGGCGTGGCCCCTGATCCGCCGCGGCGGATTTATTTGCGCGCGGCCTTCAGCTGGTTCCACCTGAAGCCGATGACCAGGGCGAGAAGCGTCGCAAGCTGCGCGGCAATGACCTCGCCCGTCGGGAAGATGCCGAGAAGCGAAATTCTCGGAACATTGTGGAGGGGAGCAACCCCGACGAGCCCGGCTTCCTGAAGCGCTGCGACGCCCTTGCCCGCGAGAACGACCGCAAGGATGGCGATCAGGATCGAGCTATAAGTGAAGAATTTCCCTACGGGCAGCTTCTGGCTGAACCGGAGCATGACGAAGGCGACGATCCCAAGACCGGCCGCGCCGGCAAGCGCGCCGGCGACGACGGCGCCGGGATTCCCTTCCGCGGAAAGGGCCGCATAGAACAAAATGGTCTCGAAAAGCTCACGATAGACGGCGACGAAGGCGAGCGAGAAGAGGAACCACCCCGAGCCTTTGGAAAGTGCGCGGTTCATCCGCTCCTTGATGTAGCGCTGCCACTCATCGGCCTGGCCTTTGCCGTGCATCCAAATGCCGACGAATAGCAGCACCAACGCGGCAAGAACGGAGCCTAGGCCCTCTGTCAGCTCGCGGGTCGCTCCACTGATGCTGATCAGGGTCGTCGCGGCGAGCCACGTGGCTGCGCCCGCAACCAGGGCCGTCGCCCACCCGTAGTGGACGGGCCGCACCATGTCCGCCCGGCCGCCTTTCTTGAGGAAGGCCAGCATTCCCACCACGATAAGCAGCGCTTCGAGGCCCTCGCGAAGAAGGATGGTGGCTGCGCCGAGGAAGGTCGAAACCGCATTGCCCTGCTCGGGAGCCAGTGCCGTCTCGACCCGCCCCATCATTCCGTCCAGGGCCTGGATTCGCGACTGAACCTGCTGCGGATCGTCGCCTCGGCCGATCGACGCACGCAATTCGCCCATCGCGGTTTCGACCTCGGCGAGCAGCGACGCATCACGTGCCGAAAGTGCGCCCTCGATCGGTTCGAAGCCGTCGAGATAGGCCGACAGGGCGAGCGCCTTGGCCTCGTCGCGATCGCCAGCCTTATATGCATCGAGGCTCTGCTGGAGCCGCGTCCGAACCAGCGACAGCGGCGAACCCGTCACCGAAACGGCCGACGGGTTGGATCGAAGATATGCGATTACCGCGTCCGCTTTGGCCGCCCCGAGCTGCCCGGCGAGCTGCGATTGCGTAAGTGAGCTCAGCGCCGCGAGGTCGGGGATCGCCTTGCGCACGCCTGCATCGGATTCCCAGATCTGCTTGCCTTCAGCGGCGAGCGAGGATGGATAGGCGAACCGGCTGACATAATATGCAAGATCCCAGCGATCCTGCGCCGGGAGGTTGGCAAAGCTCGCCATCGCCGTGCCTTCGATCCCATGGCCGATCACCTGATAGAGCGCGAAGGGGCTGCGTAGATCGGCGCGGGTCCTGTCGACAAAGGCGATCGGGGGCGGGTCGAGCTGTGCCGCGGCGGGCGTCTTTGCATCGCCGTTGACGCCGTGGCAGCTCGCGCAGGTCTGATTGAACAAGGCTGCGCCGCGCGCAAGGTCAGGGACGTGAGGAGGCGCCAGGGCAACCGGATAAGCTTTGAGAAGCGCATCGCCGAGATCGTTGGCGAGTGAGCGGATCTGAGCCGGGCTTTCCTTGCGGTCGACGGCGAGAACGAATCCGTCCGCCTTGGAAACGAGCGCCGCCTTTACGGGATTGGCGGGAAGAGCGGCGATTTGCTGCCGGACCGAGCCGGAGAACTCGCGCATTTCCGCATATTCGGATTGGCTGACGACTTTCCCGTTCGAGACCGCCCCGGCGTAGTCGACCGACATGTAGTTGAGCATCTGCCACGTGGTCTGGACGTCATTGCCGGCTGCGAAGGCCGAAGA
>DATCJM010000209.1:0-7616 GCA_036562805.1 Sphingomicrobium sp. | reverse complement strand
TTCGCGGCGCTTGAGGATCGCGTCGCTCATGCCGATGCTGGCCTTGGCGAGATTCCAGGCCGCTCGCGCATAGGCGCCCTCGTCGCGCAACTGCTCGTTCCAGATGCCGTCGAGCGCGCTCATCCGCGCGCCGACATACATTTCATTCACCGGCGTGTAGAAGCGCACCCACGGATAGCGCTCGGCAAAGGCGCCGGCATATTCGGCAAGCGCCGGTGCGATGTCCGGGTTCTGGAAATTGCCGAGCCACGACGGCACTCCGAAGTGGCAGAGGTCGATGATCGGCTCGGGCCCGTATTGCTCGAGTTCCTCCATTTGCGGATCGATGTAGCTCCAGTCGAACCGGCCGGGCCCGTCATAGACGAGATGCAGCGGCGGCCCATAGCGGATGTGCGTAATGCCGATCTCGCGGGCGAGCTCGAAATCCCCCTGCCAGAAATCGTAATGGCGGGTGGATTCCATCTCGTCGCGCCGCCAGCAGCCGTGGTCGATGGTCGGATAGCTGCACTCGATTCCGGTCGCGAACATGAAGTTCGCAGCGCCTTCCTTTCGCGGCGGCGGGCGGCGCTTGCGCGGTCTTGGGGCATGGGGAGGCGCGGGCTTGCGATCCGCCGCGTAGCCGACGGGCTTGCGGTAGAGCAGACCGACGGTCAGGCCGAACAAAGCGTGGCCGACGAGCAAGCTTGCACCGGTGGCGATGGTCAGCGGAGCAAAGAAGCGAGGGAGGTCGAGCGTTACCATCGGCGCGCTCGTGCGCATCAGGGCCAGTTCCGGATAGACGACCAGGATCGCAAGCGTCGCCGGGAGTATCGCAAAGATGAGGCCCTGGAGGACGGGACGAAGGCGGAAGCGGCCCCAGACGAAGAATGCGTAGAACACTGCCCAGCACACGCCGATGCTGAGGTGTGCGGCAAGTCCCGCGGCAGGTCCGATAACGGGAATCCCGTCGAATTCGACCCGGCTCAATTCAGCGACGAGGTCGACGGTCGGAAGGCCGACCTTCCCGGTAACGAACGAGAAGACCTCCATCACGGCCGCGCCGCACAGACCGGCGGCCGCAGCCTTTTTCAGAGCGACGACGCGTAGCATCCTGTGCGGTTAGACGGGCTTGACCGGCCGAGGGTTCACCACGGGGTTCCGGCGCTGTTCAGCGGCCGGGGCGTCCGTGGCGCGCTCTTTCGATATCGGCTTGTCCCGGACCGCCGGCGCTTCCCGCCTCCATGCCGCCTTCGACGCCGCCGGCAAGCTCGAGGTCCTTGATGTCGGCGCGGCGAGGATTCTTGCTGCGGTCGCTCTTTCTGTCGGGGGCATTGGAAACGGACTTCCTGACGCTCATGGCTGCTCTTCCTCATCGGAAGAACGACTCGCCCGAAGCGCCGTTCCGGTGGCTTGCTAGCGGTGCGTCCGGGTCGCGCGCAGACCCGGGTTTCGGATGCAGCTGTTGAAGCCGACCCAATCGATGCGCGTCGCGCTGCGGGCCGCGTTTCGATTGCACAGATGAATGCGCCATAGCGGCGGATGCGCGCGCGCGATGAAGCGGCGCGAATCGTTCATCGCGTTCAATTGCCTGCGCTCGCAGGTCCGCTGCCACTGGCAATTGATCCCGACGTTAAGCACGACCGGATCATATAATGGCGCCAAAGCGTGGCCCTCGACAGGCGATGCCAGCAGCGCGAACGCCGCGATCGCAACCTTCCTCCCCATGGCCTCCGGAATTGGCATTGCGGACGATTAAGGGCAACGCAAGATTAATAGGAAAACGGATGTATACCAAACGGATATATTACCGGCAGAAGGTTTGCGTTAACGTCTGAACGAGCCTATCCTGCGACGAGCTGAGTAACGTTGTTCTGCTTTGAACCGGCTTGTGCTTGCTTTTTCATCACCGTCAGTCAGCATCGCTCCCCGGGTGGGGGTAGTAGAGGGGTATTGAGCATGAAAATATGGAAGTTGGGCGCGATCGCGCTCGCGACGGCCCTGACTGTTGTCGGGACGTCCTCGTCCGCGACGACGCCTGGCCGTGTAATGCGTTACGGCCGTGTCTATGCAGCCAATGTGTGCGGCGACTTCGTCGCTCCGGGGCAAGCCCGTTGCTTCTCCAAGGTAGTGACCGATGCGCGCGGCAACATCCTTGAAGGGCTTGGAATCGGATCGCGTGTCACGCGCAATGCAACGCCGTCGGGCTATGGCCCTTCGGATCTGCGCAGCGCCTACAAGATCACCGGCAGCGGAACCTCGGGCTACACGATCGCGATCGTCGACGCCTACGGTTATCCGAACGCCGAGAGCGACCTCGCGACTTACCGGTCGCAGTTCGGAATGACTGCGTGCACCACCGCGAATGGCTGCTTCAGGAAGGTAAACCAGAGCGGAGGCACCGCCTATCCCCGCACCGACACGGGCTGGGACCAGGAGCAGGCGCTCGATCTCGACATGGCGAGCGCCATGTGCCCGAACTGCCATATCCTCCTTGTCCAGGCGAGCACTTCGAGCCTGAGCAACCTGGCCACTGCCGTCAATGAAGCAGCTGCGCTGGGCGCCAACGCGATTTCGAACAGCTACGGCGGCGGCGAAAGCGGCACCAGCGGCGTCGAAAGCGCATACAACCATCCTGGCCTCGCCATCACGGTGAGCTCGGGCGACAACGGCTATGGCGTCCAGTTCCCGGCGTCTTCCAACCACGTGACCGCAGTCGGCGGCACCAGCCTGGTGCGCAACAGCAGCGCCCGCGGTTGGGGCGAGACCGTCTGGAACGGCGCTGGCAGCGGCTGCAGCACGGTTTATGCGAAGCCGACGTGGCAGACCGACGCGCTGTGCGCCAACCGCACGGTCGCTGACGTCTCCGCGGTCGCCGATCCCAACACCGGCGTCGCCGTCTATGGTCCGACGACCTCGCGTCGTTCGGGCTGGATGGTCTTCGGCGGAACGAGCGTCGCCTCGCCGCTCGTCGCCGGCGTCTATGCCGTGAATGGCGGGACCGCGAACTACGGGTCGAACCCGTATTCGAACACCGCGGCCCTGAATGACGTCACCAGCGGCAGCAACGGCAGCTGCGGTGGCACCTACCTGTGCACCGGCACAGGCGGTTACGACGGTCCGACGGGTCTGGGTACGCCGAGCGGCGCAACCGCCTTCTGATCATCCGCTGAAGTCAATGTTTGTGCGGGCGCACCCCACTGCGCCCGCACATTCATCTTTGGGTCACGTCAATTTCCTGTAATGTCCGCCACTTGATGGGGAGGGGAGAATCCTTGAGCGCCGTTGTGCGCATCAGCCGCGGCCTCGTGCAGCTGGTCTGCGCGCTGCTCCTCTTCAGCATCACGACCAGCGCGACCGCAGCCGCGCAGAACCAACCCGTCCAGGCGGTCCTCACCAAGATCAAATTGATCAGCGAGACTCCCGACGAATCCCGGTTCGAGCTGTCCTTCAGCCCCCGCGTCAACACTTTCGCGCCGATCGCGGGACAGCCGACGCAGCCAGCGGTCGGCTTCGCATTGTCAACGCGCGCGACTGGCGCGGTGCAGCCGTCAGGAATGAAAGGCCTCGTTCGAAGCATCGTCTTCGACCAGGAGGAAACCGTCCTCATCCTGCGCTTTGCAGTGACACGCGCAGCAGCCGTGTCCGGCGTGCAGACGAACGACCACACGATTGAGCTCACGGTGAGCACCGGCAAGACCAAGCAGGGTCCGGCAAGCACCAATTACGGCAATGATTCGACCGATGTCGGTCTGCCGCCGGCGAGCGCACCGCCGGAGAGCTATGCGCTCGTGCTGCTCAAATATGCGGATGTTTCCGAGGTCGTGGGCCTGTTGACCGATGGCCAGACGGTCAAGTCGAACGACGTCTTCATCCCGAGCGAGCCGGCGTTCGGATCGAACAGCCTGACCGGCAACAATTATCAGCCGCAGCCGCAGACGCAGGCGCCGGGGGCAAGCGACGATCCGCTCGGCCAGTCGGTCGATGCGACGATCGGCATCGACCGCCGCCTCAACGCGATCTGGCTGAAGGGATCGCCCGACCAGATCGAGCGGCTGAAGCAGGAAATTGCGGCGATCGACATTCCGGTCGACAGCGTCGTGCTCGAAACGCAATTCGTCGAGCTGACCGAACAGGGCCTCAAGGCGCTCGGCATCGATTTCAACAATGCCAACGGCCAGATCGGCGCCGTCACCTTCCAGAGCGGGCAGTTCATCCCGCCGGGCGTCCCGGCCGGCTCGCACCTCTCCAGCGTCCAGTTCCAGGCGGCTCTGTTCGCGCAGATCCAGAAGGGCAACGGCCGGATCGTGTCGCGGCCGCGCATCTCGGCGCAGAGCGGCTCGACCGCGAAGATCATCACCGGCGACGCGCTTCCGATCCTGACCTCGATCGCCTTGTCGGGCGTCAACGGCGTGTCGCAGCAAGTCCAGTATGTGAACGTCGGCGTGACGCTCCAGATCGCGCCGCGCGTCAGCGGCGACGGCTGGGTGTCGAGCCACGTCTTTGCCGTCGTCTCGAGCGTGACGGGCACCAGCCAGGGCTATCCGACGATCAGCCAGCGCGAAGCGGAAACCTCGGCGACCGTGCGCGACGGCGATTCCTTCGTGATCGGCGGCCTGACGCAGGACGAGACGATCAGCACCAAGTCGAAGGTGCCGGTGCTGGGCGACATCCCGATCCTCGGTCTCGCCTTCCACAACGACCGCACGACGCGTTCGAAGACCGAGCTCTACATCATCGTCACGCCGCACATCGTTCACCGCGTCGGATCGAACCCGAACGTCAACCCGACGAATGCGGCGCTTTATTCGCGGCCCGCGACGCAGAGCGAGACCGCGATCCAGCCGCCGCCCCCACCGCCGCAGCGCGTGCCCGAGCATCGCTAAGGCTTAGAGCGAGCACAAAGAAAAACGGCGGCGCCCGAAGGCACCGCCGCTTCTCCCACCTCTTAAGAAAGAGGATTAGTTCAGCGAGTTCGAAACGTTGTTGAACGTCGAATTCAGCTTGTTGCCGATGCCCTGCATCGCACCGATGGCGGCAACGGCGATCAAGGCCGCGATCAGGCCATATTCGATGGCAGTCGCGCCCTTGTCGTTCTTAATCAGCTTCAGAAACTTGGCCATCTCCGGTCTCCCCATGGCTCGTCGAAATCACAACGCCCACCGCAACGCATTCGCGAAGGCTGAACCGGAATCTGGGCAAGAGTGGTTGAGGAATATTTAAAAACGCGGCCGGAAACATGAACTTTCGACAATGATCGTTCGCTAGCGAAGCGCCTTCTGGAGCGCCTGGGCGAGATCGCGGAGCGGCTTGGTCGCATTGCTCCACTCGGGCGGGAGCGGGCTCTGCAGCCGCTTCTGCTGCGACACTGGCGCATTGTCGAAGCCGGCCGGAAGCAGCGGACCGCGCGAATGATCGACGGCGAGCGCCGAGCTCATGAAGCTGCGCCAGATTTCCGCCGGCACCGTCCCGCCGCTGACGCGCCCGAGCGACTTGTTGTCGTCCCGGCCGACCCAGACGCCGACGACCAGGTTCCCGGCAAAGCCGACGAACAAAGCGTCGCGATTTTCCTGCGTCGTGCCGGTCTTGCCGAAGGTGGGCACGGACAAAGCGGCGCGGCGGCCGGTCCCGTTGTTCGCCGCGGCGTAGAGGAGGTCGAGCATCGGCGCGCGATCGCGCCGCGCATCGAGCGAGCTGCGCGAATGGAAGAAGGCCGAGATGCCTTCGGGCTCGGCCGATGCAGGCAGGCCCCGCGCGGCAACCGGATAATGGCCATCGGCGACTGCAGCATAGGCCGAGGTGAGCTCGAGCAGGCTGACGCCCGCAGTTCCGAGTGCGAGGCTTGGATCGTCGGGCAGCGGCGTCGACAGGCCGAGGTCGCGGGCCGCACGGATCACGTTGTTGCGGCCGACTTCCTGCTCCAGACGGACCGTCGCGGCATTGCTCGACCGCGCGAAGGCTTCGCGGAGCGTGATCTTGCCGCGAAAGACGCGGTCGTGGTTCTCGGGCGACCAGCCGTTGATGGTGATCGGCTTGTCCTCGATAATGCTGTCGGGGGTCCAGCCGGCGCGGAACGCCGCGAGATAGACGAAGAGCTTGAATGCCGAGCCCGGCTGCCGCCGCGCCTGCGTGACGCGGTTGAACGGCGACGACGAATAGCTCTTGCCGCCGACCATCGCGACGACGCGGCCGTCGGGCCGCATGGCGACCAGGGCCGCCTGCGCCCCGGCCGGCGCGCGGCTCACCGCCCGCTCGGCGATGCGCTGGAGCGTCCAGTCGAGCGTGGTTCGCACCTTCACTTCGCCGAAATCGGGCGGCTGCGCCTGCTGCGCGTAAGGTGTGACCCAGTCGGCGAAATAGGAGCCGGTGGGGACGCTCGAGGAGCGGATGACCGGCCGCGCCACGTGGACCGAGCGCGCGCGCGATTGGCTGATGATTCCGGTGTCGGCCATCGCGTGCAGCACCAGCTCGCTGCGCTTCTGGGCGGCGGCGAGATTATGCGTCGGCGCGAGCCGCGACGGCGCCTGGACCATGCCCGCGAGCATCGCCGATTGGGCGAGGCTGAGATCCTCCGGATCGCGGTTGAAATAATGGTGAGCGGCCGCTCTCAGCCCATAGACTCCGTCGCCGAAGTAAACGCTCGACAGATAGCGCGAGAGGATTTCCTGCTTGGTCAGCCACGCCTCCAGCCAGAAGGCGATGATCACCTCCTGCGCCTTGCGCTTGATGGTTCGGTCGCCGGAGAGGAAATTGGTCTTCGCGAGCTGCTGGGTGATCGTGCTTCCGCCTTCGCGAACGCCGCCGCCCCGCATGTCGGCGACGAAGGCCCGCGCAATACCGCGCGGATCGATGCCCCAGTGCCGATAGAAACGGCGGTCCTCGATTGCGACGAACGCGGCCGGTGTCAGCGGGTTGAGCCTGGCGACGTCGACCGGCGCTTCCTTGATCGCCCCGCGCCGCGCGATCGCATGACCGTCATCCGAAAGCAGCAGGAGCGCCGGATCCTGAAGCGGCTCGAGCGCGCGCGACAGCGGAGCGGTGAACACCAGCCAGACCAGCGTGACCAGCACGAGACCCATGATCGAATAGAGGTAGATCACCCAGCGGCGCCGCCTGGGCTTCGCAAGATCGAGCTCGAGCTGCGTGTCGTCGGCCGCGCGTTCGGGCTTCGGCTCAGGCGCGAACGGGTCCGGCAGCTCCTCGACCGGCACGCCGCTGCGGGTCCAGATTGCGTCCCTCTCGGCCAAGCTCACCTCACGCCAACTGCTTTAGTCCAGTAAAACAGTCGATGCCATATATCCAGAGGCTTGCTGAATGGCCGCTTGCGGGTAAACCGCGCCGGATGCGCCGCATCCTAGCAGTGCTGATGATCGCCGGGCTGCTCGGCTCCGCCAGCTGTCACAAGCAGCCGAAGGGCGCGATGACGGTGGTCGTGATCGGCGGCCAGCCGCAGCTTCGCGATCCGGCGCTCGGGCCGCTGTCCGTGCCCGACCAGGTGCTGCTTGCCAACGTAGCGCAGGGCCTCGTGCGGTTCGATCCGTCGGGCAATATCGTCAGCGGCCTGGCCGAGCGCTGGACGGTGACCGACGATGGCCTGAGCTACATCTTCCGCCTCGCGTCGGCGAAGTGGCCGGACGGGA
>DATCJM010000192.1:0-2186 GCA_036562805.1 Sphingomicrobium sp. | reverse complement strand
CGTCGAGGAAGTTGAACCAGTGAACCTCCTGGCCGCTCTCGCGCCGCCGCGCCAGCTCGTAAAAGCCGACGGCCGCGATCGGACCGAGGAGCGCGACTCCGGCGACGACCGGATAGAAAAAGGGCATCAGCGGCCGGCTGGTGGTCATCACCACGGCGGCAAGGCCGATGATCGTGTAGATCAGCCCGGCGAAGATCAGGTCGCCGCGGAGGTCGCCGAAGTCTTCATATCCCTGGCGGAGCGAGGAGCGCAGGTCGTCGTCGGTGATCGTGCGAACGGGAATCGCCTTGGAACGCGTGGAACGTGACGCGGACATCGTCTGGGTCGCCATGACACCTCCTTCATTGGTGCCGTCCGGCGCGCCTATCGGCGCCGGGCGCCTGCGCACTCAATAGCACATCGTCGGCGAGTCGTCAGAGGTTCACGCGGCTGAGGGTGACGGATTCGTCCGGCGCATATTGTGGGCGTGCATTCGTCGGGCGCGCTTCGAGCAACGGCGTGGCAGACGGCGGCAGGCCGTTGCTCGACCCGGTGATGGTGATCGCGATCGGCTTTGACGTCGCCGCATCGATGACCAGTTCCGCTCCATCGCAGGTCTGCCCCGTGCAGGCGATGTTGAACTTCCCCGACCCGGATTCGCCGTCGATCGTGCGAGAGAAGCCGGCAATTCCGGCGCTTCGAAGGTGCGCATCGGCCGGCAGGGTCAGGAGAATGCGCTCGGCGCCATTCGCCTTGAGCCGGAGCCTGATCCTGCGCTCGTCGCCGGTTTGCACGATTTCCAGTGGTTGCAGTGCAGGCGCCTTGACGGCTGGAGCGGCGGGAGCGGCGTCGAACCAGCGCTCGCGTTCCGACAGCGGCAGCTTGCCCTCGGTCCATTTGCCGAACCGCGAAAAAGCGGCGGGCAGCGGCGCCCCGTCGTTGAGCACCGACCAGTAGCTCTTCCTCGACGGGAATTCGGTCACATGCTCGATCGTGAAGCGCTGCTGATGATCTTGCGAATAGGCCGGCGTGACTGCGACCACGATCCAGGCGAGAATCGCGATCGCTGCCGAGCCGGCAATGACGAACGCCCGACGTGCCTCGGCGAACAGACCGTGTGCCTCCGCGAGCGCTGGAATCATCATGATCGCGGCCACCGGCGCCGCGATCCACAGGGGTCCGGGGCTGAAGAGCACCTCGAGCAAGCCCAGCATCTCGCCCCAGGTCAGGTAGAGGATCACGATGGCGACGACCCCGCAGACGCTTTCCGCGGGACGCCACCATCTGGACGCGATCATGCCGATCAGCACGACGATCGGCGGAGCGAGGAAGTAGATGATGGCCCCGGGCGCCACCGAAGCGAGAACGGCGCCGAGGAGCAGGAAGATCAGCCACGAGCCTGCGCGCAACTGATCCCGGCTCGATGGGGCGGCGAGCGTTCGAAAGACGATTACCGCGCCGAGGAGGGCCGTCGCGTAGATTGCGACGAAGGCCGGTTCAGGGTTTGCGCGCCAGTAGGCGCCGGCGCGCAGCGCACCCATGACGAGGCTGGCCAGCCATCCGGCGGCGCTCCCGAGCATGATCGCCAGCAATGGAGCGGCAAGCGCTCGACCGTAGGCCCGGCGGCGCCGGACGACGATTGCGAAGGCGAGGATCAGCAGCACGAAAATGACGATCCCCACCGTCTGCGGCATCTGGACGAACCCGTGTCCCAGGACGTCCATGAAGATGCGCTGTCCGTGCACCTGCGGCAGGCCGGACGCGAGCTCGGCCGAGGCCGCAAGCGCCTGGTCGCCCATGTGCTGGAGGCTGCGAGGATCGAGCCCGGCAAGATCGTCGCCCGGGCTGTGGTAGCGCGTCTCGTTCCCCGCCATCGCAAAGTTGAGCGTCAGCCAACCGCGCTCGTTATAGGTCGTGACGTCGGTGTCGTTGGGCAGCAGGTGATAGACGTCGGTCGACAGGCTGCTCGCGAACGGCCGCCGCGCGGCTTTCGCGAAGACGGCGATCGCCGCGGCATTGGGCCGGCTGGTCTCGAACATCGTCGCGGGGCCGGTGACGCCGCGCGCCTCGAAGTTGAGCACGCTGTCGACGCTCCGGCTCAGCGGGTCGGCGAGGAAGGCGCGCGCGCCGATCAGGCCCAGCTCCTCGCCCTCGTTGAAGAGCAGGATCACGGGGCGCTTCAATGGCCGGTCCTTCAGGATCGAGCC
>DATCJM010000182.1:0-1650 GCA_036562805.1 Sphingomicrobium sp. | reverse complement strand
GCCGCGAACAGCTCGGCGACAAGGGGCTGGTCCACAATTACGGCCATGGCGGCAGCGGCATCACCTTGAGCTGGGGCTCGTCGAAGCTGGCGACCGAGCTCGGTCTCCAAGGGCATAGTGGCCCGGTCGCCGTGCTCGGCTCGGGCGTGATGGGGCTGTCGACCGCCCGGCTGGTGCAGGAGGCGGGCTTTCCCGTCACCATCTACACGGCCGTGCTTCCGCCCGACACGACGTCGAACATCGCCGGCGGCCAGTTCCATCCGGCCTATGCGTTCAAGGAAAGCGCCGTGACGCCCGAGTTCATGACACAGTTCACCCGGGCGCTCGATTACAGCTGGCGGCGCTTCCAGATCATGGTCGGCGAGGATTACGGCGTCCGCTGGCTCCCGACCTATGTCGAGACCGACAGCCCGGATGCGAAGTTGATCGAGACTTTTCCGCCGATCAACCGGATGCTCACACGCGCCGAGCATCCATTCCCCTGGTCCGGGACGCTTCGCTACGACACGATGTACGTCGAGACCGGCCGCTATCTTCGGCAGATGATCAAGGACGTGCAGATCGCCGGGGGCAAAGTCGAGGTCCGCAGCTTCGCGACACCCGCCGACATCGCCGCTCTGCCCGAGAGCCTGGTGTTCAACTGCACCGGCCTCGGCAGCCGCATATTGTTCGGCGACCAGGACCTGCGCCCGGCACGCGGCCAGCTCGCGATCCTCGAGCCGCAGCCCGAGGTCGGATATGCATTCACCGGCGGCCCTGGATACATGTTCCCACGGCCCGACGGGATCATCCTTGGTGGCACGTTCGAGCTCGATCAGTGGGACACCACGCCGGAGCCGGCGACGATCCAGCGCATCATCGCCGACCACAAGCGCTTCTTCTCCTCGTTCCGCTGCGCGGCTTGAAGTGCCCGACGGCGGCCCCGACATTCGCGGTGAAATGAACTATCACGCGACCATGCCCCAGAGCGGGGACTCATCCGAAGTGCTCAAGGACAAGCTGACCCCGAAGGCGATCGTCGCCGCGCTCGATGCGCACATCGTCGGCCAGGACGATGCGAAAAAGGCGGTCGCCGTTGCGCTTCGCAACCGATGGCGCCGGCAACAGCTTCCGCCGGAGCTCCGCGACGAAGTCACGCCCAAGAACATCCTGATGATCGGGCCGACCGGCTGCGGCAAGACCGAGATCAGCCGGCGGCTGGCGAAGCTCGCGGACGCGCCGTTCGTCAAGGTCGAGGCGACCAAGTTCACCGAGGTCGGCTATGTCGGCCGCGACGTCGAGCAGATCGCCCGCGACCTGGTCGAGGAAGCGGTGCGGCTCGAGCGCGACCGCCGCCGCAACCGCGTGCGCGCCGCGGCCGAGGAAGCGGCGATGGAGCGGCTGCTCGACGCGCTCACCGGCAAGGGCTCGAGCGAGGCGACCCGGCAGAGCTTCCGCCAGCGCTTTGCCGACAAGAGCCTCGACAAGGCCGAGGTCGAGATCGACGTCGACGAGGCTCCGGCGATGCCGTTCGAGATCCCCGGCATGGGCGCGCAGGTGTTCGACTTGAAGTCGCTGATGGGCAAGATGGGCGGCGGCGGGCCCAAGAAGCGGCGCAAGCTCAAGGTGCCGGACGCGTTCGCGCGGCTGACCGAGGAGGAGGCCGACAAG
>DATCJM010000176.1:0-5475 GCA_036562805.1 Sphingomicrobium sp. | reverse complement strand
CACCGCGATCTCCGGCAGCGGAGGGGCAGGCGGCGCAGCGCCGCGCGGCGGGTAGTAATCGTCGACACGCTCGATGAGCTCCGGGATCTTCTTCACGGCGCGGACGAGCTCGACGAGGCGGTCGGCATAATAAGCCTCGGGCCCCAGCTCATCGCGGATCCAGCCGCGGATGAACGGCTCGGCGCTTTCCCACATGTTGATGTCCGGATCGAGCGCGCTTGCGACGCCTTCGTTCATGACCATCGTCTTCTGCAGCAGCAGCAGGTGCGGCTGCGTCGGCATGTCGAAATCGCGGGTGATCGAGAAGAGGCTCTCCAGCATCCGGCCGACGGAAATATCCTTGACCGGCAGCCCACGGATCGGCTCGCCGGCTGCGCGGAGGGCAGTTGCGAACTCTTCGACGCTATGGTGGCCCGGGACGTACTGAGCTTCGAAATGGATTTCCGCGACGCGCCGGTAATTGCCGGTGATCAGGCCGTAGAGGATCTCGGCGAGCCACACCCGCGCCCGCCGGTCGATCCGGCCCATGATCCCGAAGTCGATCGCGGCGATGCGCCCGTCCGGGAGCGCGAACAGGTTTCCATGATGGAGATCGGCGTGGAAGAAACCGTCGACGACGGCCTGGCGAAGGAAGGCGCGAACCAGGGTCTCCGCCAGCGCTTCGCAATCCTGTCCCGCCGCGTGCAACGCCTCGCGGTCGCTAAGCTTGATCCCGTCGAGCCATTCGAGCGTCAACACGCGGCGCGCCGTCCGGCGCCAGTCGATTTCCGGCACGTAATAGCCGGGCTCGGCGACCATGTTTTCCTTCAGCTCCGACGCCGACGCGGCCTCGCGCTGCAAATCGAGCTCGCGCGCGGTCCACTGGCGGAACTGCGCGACGACGAGGCGCGGACGAAGGCGCTCGACCTCGCCGCCATAGTTTTCGACCTGTGCGGCGGCCCATTCGTAGGTATCGATCGCTTTGGCGAACTCCTCCTCGATACCGGGCCGAAGCACCTTCACCGCGACTTCGCGCCCCTCGGTGGTGATTGCGCGATGCACCTGCGCGATCGAGGCTGCGCCGACGGGTGTCTCGTCGAATTTCGAGAACAGGCTTTCGAGCGGCGCGCCGAACGAACGCTCGATGGTTTGGCGGATCAGGTGAAACGGTGCGGGGGGGAGGTCGTCCTGGAGCTGCGACAGGTTTTCCGCCGCCTGCTTGCCGACAAGGTCCGGCCGCGTCGAGAGCGCCTGTCCGAGCTTCACTGCCGCTGGGCCGATTGCAACCAGCGCATCCGCATATTGCGGCGTCGCCGGGATCCGCGCGCCGAAGCGGGCAATGCGGGCGAGCCTTCGCACCGGCTTGGGCGTCGTCGGATCGCGCTCGATGCCGCGCAGGGCGCCATGCCGCGCCAGCGTCCGCCCCCATTTCAGCAAGCGCCACAGGTGAGTGACGCTGGTGGTCAAATCTTCCAACCGCTGTGAATGGTGACCAGTCCTCCAAGCATCGGTTCGGCGGCCGTCCGGACGAAACCCGCCTGGGCGACCATCCCCTTGAACGGGTTCGGGCGCGGAAAGCGGCGAATGCTCTCGACGAGGTAGCGATAGCTTTCCTCGTCCTTGGCCACAGCCTTGCCAATCCGCGGGATCATGTTGGAAGCCCAAAGGTCGTAGAGCCTGGCGAAGCCGGGCCATTCGCTCGACGAGAATTCCATGCAATAGAAGCGGCCGCCACGCCTCAACACCCGGTGTGCTTCTCGGAGCGCGGCAGCGATGTCCGTGACGTTCCGGATCCCGAACACGATGGTGTAAGCATCGAATGTGGCGCCGGAGAAGCTCAACGCTTCGGCGTTTTCGACTTTCCAGCTCAGCCCGCTGAGGCTCCGGCGTTCGGCACGGTCCCTGCCGACCGCGAGCATGTCGGCGTTGATGTCGGAGACGGTCACGCGCGCGCCGCGTTCGGCCATGCGGAACGCGACATCTCCGGTTCCGCCGGCCATGTCGAGGATGTCCTCGCCCGCCCGCGGCTTCACGCGATTGACGAAGCGATCCTTCCACAGCCGGTGCATGCCGCCCGACATCAGATCGTTCATCATGTCGTATCGTCGCGCGACCGAGCTAAAGACCTCGCCGACGCGGCGCGTCTTTTCGTCGGGGGTGACGAGTTCGTCGCCGAAATTGACCTTGTCGCTCATGAGCTACGGGCCTCTAGCGGCCTTGCGTGCCCTTCGCCATATCGCGTGGCGATGCCGGAGCTCCCCGAAGTTGAAACTACCGTCCGCGGACTCGCCCGAGTGCTCGGCGGCCGCCGGATTGCGAGGGTGGAAGCGCGGCGGCCGGATCTGAGGCGCGCGCTTCCCGAAGACCTCGGACAGCGGCTCACCGGTGCCACGGTGACCGGGCTCAGCCGCCGCGCCAAATACGGCCTTATCGACACCGACCGCGGCGATACCCTGGTGTTCCATCTCGGGATGTCTGGCCATTGGCGGATCGATCCGGTGGAGACGGCAAAACACGATCATTTCATCATCGAGACCGACGAGGGCAGGCGGCTCGCCCTCAACGATGCCCGCCGGTTTGGCTCGCTCGATCTCGTCCCGACCGCCGAGCTCGGCAAATGGCCCGCATTCGAGGCGCTGGGTCCCGAACCGCTCGACATCAGCGCCGCCGAACTGAAGCGCCGGCTCTCCGGCCGCAAGGCGGCGATCAAGGGCCTCCTGCTCGACCAGCGCATTATCGCGGGCCTTGGCAACATTTATGTCTGCGAGGCGCTTCACCGCGCGAATATCCACCCGACGCGTCCTGGCGGAAGCATCTCGCTCCGCCGGCTCGAGAAGCTGGTTCGCGCCATCGACGATGTTCTGGAGGAGGCGATCGCCGCGGGCGGGTCGACGCTCAAGGATTTCGCCGCGCCGGATGGCGAGCTTGGCTACTTCCCGAAGCGCTTCGCCGTATACGATCGCGAGGGGCGGAAGTGCCCGTGCGGCGGGACCGTACGGCGGATCGTCCAGGGCGGGCGTTCGACCTTCTATTGCCCCACGTGCCAGCGTTGACCTCAAAGGCCGTTGAGGGTAGGGGAGCCGGCACTTCGGTGCGAGCCAGCCTGATCGAGCGCTGGGCCGCGCCGTTTTTCATTGAGCTAGAGGAATAAAATGGCGAACACGCCGCAGGCCAAGAAGCGCATCCGCCGCAACGCGAACCGGACCGAGATCAACCATTCGCGAATCAGCCGTATCCGGACCTTCATCAAGCAGGCCGAGTCGGCGATTGCGTCGGGCAAGAAGGCAGAAGCCGCGGAAGCGCTCAAGGCCGTCCAGCCCGAAATGGCACGGGGCGTCGCGCGCGGGGTTATCCACAAGAACACGGCCGCTCGGAAAATTTCGCGCCTGTCGAAACGGGTTGCGTCACTGGGCTGAAAAAGCCCCTCAAAAAAGTCTCCTAAAGGGCCGTCGGGCAACCGGCGGCCCGTCTTGTTTTGAGACTGTCGGAAAAATGCAGCAATTCCCGCGATTCGCGCGCTTGTTAACTTCAGGCTTACTGGAGAAATGGCGGTTTTTCGCCGTTTACGCGCGGTTTCGGCGGCTTTCCTATGTCAAGCGCATTTATTTCACTTTCGTGAAAAAACGCCACTTGCATGCAGCCTCCGACAATCTCACAAAGGCCTTTCCGGGCGCGAATCCGCGCCGGGGGCAAGAGCGAAAAACAGCCTAGCGCGCGCGACTCGGGTCACGCGCAACGGGACACTGTTGTCTCTTGCCGGGGGGCGAGACGAGGAGGCGCGGAGCAGTGCAGGCTGGAGGGGCGAATTCGTCGGTTGAACTGGCTGGGGAGCCGGTTTCGGCACCACTCGAAGCTGCCTGGGAGTCGATCCGCAACGGTCTTCGCCGCGACCTTGGCGCACGGACCTTCGACGGGTGGTTGAAGCCGGCCGAGCTCGGCTCGTTCGAACCCGACAGCGGCGCGCTCGACCTGGTCATGCCGAGCCAGTTCATGGCGGACTGGGTGCGCTCGCATTTCGGCGAGCGGCTGACGCTTGCGTGGAAGACGGTTCTGCCGATCGTCCGCGACGTTCGGGTGATCGCCGCTGCCGACGCACCGCGTCCCGCGCCGCTGCTGATCCTGGAAGAAACGCCCGCTCCGGCCGAGCGCGACCCGAATGCGCCCAATTTCGACCCCCGCTATCGGTTCGAGACATTTGTCGTCGGCAAGGCGAATGAAGTGGCGGCGACCGCCGCGCGTACGCTCGCGACGTCGCCGACGGTCGGGTTCAACCCGCTCTTCATTCATGGCGGCACCGGCCGCGGCAAGACCCACCTCCTGCACGCGATCGGCCATGCATTCCTCGCGCATAACCGCGGCTCGCGGGTCGTTTCGATGTCGGCCGAGAAGTTCATGGTCGAGTTCATTCGCGCGCTGAAGGAGAATGACACGATCGGGTTCAAGCAGCGGCTGAGGAATGCCGATCTGCTTTTGATCGACGACGTCCAGTTCATCGCCGGCAAGGATTCGACCCAGGAAGAATTCTTTCACACGATGAACGAGATCATCACCGCCGGGCGGCGGCTGGTAATCACGTCGGACCGGGCGCCGCAGGACCTCGACGGGATCGCGCCGCGCATTCTTTCGCGGCTGTCTTGGGGTCTCGTCGCTGACATCAATGCCGCGGACTACGAGCTTCGCTTCAACATCATCT
Source organism: Sphingomicrobium sp. (assembly GCA_036562805.1). Lineage (GTDB taxonomy): Bacteria > Pseudomonadota > Alphaproteobacteria > Sphingomonadales > Sphingomonadaceae > Sphingomicrobium. The sequence goes on along the minus strand of DATCJM010000176.1, from coordinate 803 downwards.
GCGCCAAGCTCGAAGCGCTTCCAGGTGTTGAGATGTCGCGCCCCGTGATCGATTTTCTCGCGCGCCGGGTGACCTCGTCGGTTCGCGAGCTGGAAGGTGCGCTCAACCGCATCGGCGCTTATGCGATGATGACGGGCCGCACGATCGACATCGCGTTCGTGGAGGAAGTGCTCGCCAACGTGCTGCGCGCGAACCAGCGCCGCATCTCGATCGACGAGATCCAGACTCAGGTCGCCGAGCATTATCGCATTCGCAAGGCGGAGATGACCTCGGCCCGCCGCGCGCGCGAAGTCGCGCGGCCGCGCCAGGTCGCGATGTATCTGTCGAAGCAACTGACGCCCAAGTCGTTGCCCGATATCGGCCGGCGCTTCGGCGGCCGCGATCATACGACGGTGATCCACGCCGTTCGCCAGATCGAAAAATTGCGCGCGAGCGACGCCGAGCTCGACGCGGACATCCGGCTGCTGACGAGACAGCTGGAGGGCTGACCGCTCCGCCTCGTGCGGCGCGATCAGTGGGGAGCTGGCCTTTCCGGTCGCCCCGAAACGCCGGAAAGGACGGGGCCCGCCGGAGCAACTCCGGCGGGCCCGTTCGTTGAAGCCTTACAATCCGAACCGGTGCATGAGGTAGCTGACGGCGACCGCACCCGATGCGATGAGCACGGCCGCAACGATCGCGCCGGCTACCGCTGCCACTGCAGCAGCAATCACCAGGGCGCCGTCGCGATAGATCAGCGCCAAGCCGAGGAGGACAATCACCGCGGCAGGGGCGACGTGGACGATCGGGAGCATCGCCAGCATGGC
>DATCJM010000170.1:0-2879 GCA_036562805.1 Sphingomicrobium sp. | reverse complement strand
CGCTTCGGCATCAGCCCTCCGGGAAGCTCATGTTGACGAACACGGTCTTGAGTCCGTTCTTGCGTGCCCAGCGCGCGACGCACGCACGCTGCTCCGGGCTCGGGTCCTGGTGGATCGTCAAGAGCAGCTTCTTCTCCCTATCGTCCTGAATCAGCTCGCCCAGCGCCAGCCCACAGCCGGTCGCGACCGCGTTGAGCTGCGCCTCATCATGCATCCGCGCCGGCGTCGCACAGGCGCAGAGGGTTAGAAACATAAGCAGAGGCGCACACCTCACAGCTTCATCGCCCCGACGAACTTCTCGAACAGATAGTAGCTATCCTGCGGCCCGGGACTCGCCTCCGGGTGATACTGCACGCTGAACGCCGGACGGTCGGTCAGCTCAAGCCCGCAATTGCTTCCGTCGAACAGCGACACGTGTGTCTCGCGGACATTCTCCGGCAGCCCTTCGCGCTCGACCGCGAAGCCGTGGTTCATGCTGGTGATCTCGACCCGGCCGTCCGCCAGCCGCTTGACCGGATGGTTCGCGCCACGGTGGCCCTGGAACATCTTGCTCGTCTTCCCGCCGACCGCGAGCGCGAGCATCTGGTGGCCGAGGCAGATGCCGAACAAGGGCTTCTTCGTCTCCAGCATCTGCTTGATCACCGGCACCGCATATTCGCCCGTCGCCGCCGGGTCGCCGGGGCCGTTGGACAGGAAGAAGCCGTCGGGCTCATGCGCCATGATCTCATCGAAGCTTGCGGTCGCCGGCACCACGGTCACCCGAGCGCCCGCCTCGACCAGCAGCCGGAAGATGTTGCGCTTGTTGCCATAATCGACGGCGACGACATGCGGCCGCCCCTCGTCCTGCGGTCCAAGGTCGTACCCCTGCCCCCACGCCCACTTGCCGCCGCTCCACCGCTCGACCTGAACCCGGCTGACGTCCTTCGCCAGGTCCATCCCTTCGAGCCCGGGCCATTCCGCCGCCATCTTCTGCAGAGCGTCGAGATCGAACTGCCCGTCCGCCCGATGCGCGATCGCGACGTTCGGCGGCCCGAGTTCACGCACCAGCTTCGTCAGCGCCCGCGTGTCGACGCCCGCAATCCCGATCCGCCCCCACTTGCGCATCCAGTCTGCAAAGCCCTGGTTCGCGCGATAATTGCTCGGCTCGGTGACGACCTCGCGCACGAGGCACCCGAGCGCGTGCGCTTCGCCCGCCTCGACGTCCTCGTCGTTGGCGCCGACATTGCCGATGTGCGGGAAAGTAAAGGCGATGACCTGCTTCGCGTAGGACGGGTCCGTCATCACCTCCTGGTAGCCGGTCATCGCGGTGTTGAAGCACAGCTCCCCCACCGCTTCGGCCTCGGCGCCGAAGCCCTGCCCCCATATGATCCGCCCGTCGGCGAAGACGATGACTCCCGTCGCGCCCTCGGGTCGAGGCGCGTGCAGGGGTCGTACGTCGGCCATGGGCGAAAGTGCCTTCCGTCAGGGGTTTTCCAGCGATGTCGCTAAGGCGTTGCCGCTATGCGCTTTGCCGTGGGTCGTCAACGCTGGTCAGCCGATAAATCCACAGCTAGGTCTCGCCGCATGATCAGGGACGACATCAAGGCCGCAACGATCGCCGCGATGAAAGGCGGCGACAGGGAAACGACGGGCACGCTCCGCCTCGTCTCGGCGAGCATCAAGAATCGCGACATCGAGGCGCGCACCGGCGGGGCGCCCAAGGACGACGACGCACTCGTCACCGAAGTGCTCCAAAAGATGATCAAGCAGCGCCGCGAGAGCGCCGAGCTCTACCGCAAGGGCGGCCGTGAGGATCGCGCCGCGGCCGAGGAAGGCGAGATCGCCGTCATCGAACGCTTCCTTCCGAAGCAGCTCAGCGACGCCGAAGCCGAAGCGAAGATCCGCGAGATCGTCGCCGAGACCGGCGCCGGCTCGATGAAGGACATGGGCCGCGTCATGGCGCTGGTGAAGGAGCGGCTCGGGCCCTCGATCGAGCCGGCGCGGGCGAGTGCGCTGGTGAAGGCTGCGCTGAGCTGAGCCGCTCGCTGGTCGAGCCTTCGAGCCAGCTCTGGAACATCAGGATTCCCCACAGGCGATACTGCTCGTCGAACGTGCCGCGCAGGTGCGCCTGCCACAGGCGCTCGATCGGCTCCGGCCTGAAATAGCCTTCGTGCCTCAGCCGCCGGGGATCGAGCAGTGCCTCGGCCCAGTCCCGCAGAGGCCCGCGCAGCCATTCGCCGACCGGCACGCCGAACCCCATCTTCGGCCGCTCGATCAGCTCCTTCGGCACGAACCGGTCGAGCAGCCGGCGAACGACCCACTTGGTCTCGCCGTCCCGCACCTTCATCCGGAACGGAAGCCGCCACGCAAACTCGACGACGTCGCGGTCGAGGAACGGAGCGCGTGTCTCCAGCGAGACCGCCATCGCGGCGCGATCGACCTTCACCAGGATGTCGTCTGGAAGATAGCCGAGCAAGTCGCTCGCCATCATCCTGTCGATGCCCTGCAAACCCGCCGGAAGCGGTGCCGCAGACGCGCCGGGGTGGCCGTCAGCGCCGACCACCACGCTCGCGGGGTCGCGCCAAAGCGAGAGCAGCCCGTCATAGAGATCCGCATCGGATTCGCTGTGCAGGAGCGCGGCGCCCCGGTGCACCTTGTCGCCGAGCCTCTTCATCTGGAGCAGCTTGGGTAGGAAACTTCCGGCCCCGTTGCCAAACCTCGTCCACACAGCTGCCGGAACGGCAGTTGCGGCTTTTGCCGCCGCGGCGCGCAGTGGTCTCGGCACGCCTGAGATCTTTTGCCACAGCCCGGAGGCGACGAGGTAGCGGTCGTAACCGCCGAACAGCTCGTCCCCCGCATCGCCCGAAAGCGCGACCGTCACATGCTCCCGTGCGAGCTGC
>DATCJM010000164.1:0-7012 GCA_036562805.1 Sphingomicrobium sp. | reverse complement strand
CGCGATCCAGGCAGGCCATCTTATCGTCGACGCCGCTCAGGCGGAGCGCGGTGCATCGACCGTAATCATCGACACTGGCCGAATTATACGCATCGATAGCGGCTTTACGGCGCCCGCGGGCGCGATCGTCATCGACGAGCGGAACCGAACCGTGATGCCCGGCATGACCGACGCGCACGTCCACCTTCTCGGTACCGCCGGCCAGCCCTGGTACAACCGCTTCACCCAGAAACATTCCATGCCATACCAGGCTACCGTAGGACTCACCCACGCGCTTGAGATGGCGCGCGGCGGTTTCACCACGGTTCGCGACCTCGGCGGAGACACCAGTGCTGTGATCGCCGTTCGAGATGCCGTCGCCGAGGGCCGCTTCCCGGGGCCGCGGATCAAGGTGGCCGGCCAGCCGCTGTCCATCATCGGCGGCCATGCCGATCCGACGACCGGCTTGCCGCCCGAGCTCGCTGAAGCCATGGACGAGGCGCACATGGACTCGTCGGTGTGCACCGGGGCGGAGGAGTGCCAGAAGGTAGTGCGCCGACTTGCAGCCGCCGGCGTCGACTGGATCAAGATCATGGCCACCGGCGGAGTGCTCGACCCGGGCACTCGCGGGCTCGAACAACATTTCACGGACGAGGAGATGAAGGCCATCTGTGACATGGCCCATTTCAACGGCCTTAAGGTTGCGGCCCACGCTCATGGAACCAAGGGGATCGACGCGGCCGTGCGCGCCGGGGTCGACTCGATCGAGCACGGCACCTTCATCGACGATCAGGGCGTTCGCGACATGAAAGCGCGCGGTACCTATTTCGTCGCTACGCTACTCGCGTTTAGCGGCTCGGCCAGCCTGATCGGCACGGGCAAGCTGGCGCCAGCCTCCGAAATCAAGGCGAAGCAGGCTTTCGACGCATGGGGCAAGGGGCTCAACCTCGCCTATCGCAACGGCGTCAAGATCGCGCTCGGCACGGACAGCGCAGTCGCACCGCATACCGAGGCGAACAAGGAGCTTGCGCTGATGGTGACAAAGGGCGGGATGAGCCCGCGCGACGCGCTGATCGCCGCGACGAAGGGTGGTCCGGACCTCATGAATCTGTCGGCCGAAACCGGCACGCTCGATCCGGGCAAGTCTGCCGACCTGATCGCCGTCGAAGGCGATCCGCTTACTGATCCGACCGCCGTTCAGCACGTCGACTTCGTCATGGTCGAAGGCAAACCGATTCCGATGAAAGGACAATGATGCGCCACTCTCTTCTTGCGATCTCGCTGCTGCTTTCGAGCGCGGCTTATGCTGCGCAGGCTCCTGCCGGCGACGTTCCCCCGAAGGACGTGAAGGCCGATACCAAGGCATCCGACGCCGACAAGGACACGGTCAAGGCGAGCGTCGAGGAAGACGCTCAGCCGGTTCGCCGCACGATCCCGTTCCACGGCCACGCGCTCGGCTACATCGTCACCCCGGGTCACCTCACGATCCGCAACGACAAGGGCGAGCCGACGGCGAGCATGTTCTATGTCGCCTATACAATTCCGACGCCGGGGCGGCCGCGGCCCGTAACGTTCCTGTTCAACGGTGGGCCAGGTTCGTCGACCATGTGGCTGCACATGGGGTCCTTCGGCCCGATGAAGGTCGACGCCTCCTCGCCCGAAACGATTCCCGGACCGCCGTTCCACTATGGGCCGAATCCCGACACCTTGCTCGACGTCACGGACCTCGTCTTCATCGATGCGCCGACCACCGGTCTCTCGCGCGAAGTCGGCAAGGCCGAGCCAAAGGACTTCTTCGGCGTCGACAAGGACCTCGATGCATTCACCCGTACCATTCAGCGCTATCTGACCAAGTACCAGCGCTGGAACGACCCCAAGTTCATCATCGGCGAGAGCTACGGCACGACGCGCGCCGCCGGCCTCTCCAACTCGCTGCTCGACGCCGGCGTTCAGCTCAACGGGATCACGTTCGTCTCGACCGTCTTCAACTTCGCCGACTTCCAGGGCGATCAGTCGCTGATCGATTTCCTTCCGACCTACGCGGCGGATGCGTGGTACCACGGCAAGATCGCGAACAAGCCGCCGCTCGACCAGTTCATCGCCCAGGCCCGGGAGTTCGCCAGCGGACCCTATGCGCTCGCGCTGCAGAAGGGCAACGCAATCACCGACGAGGAAGCCCAGTCGATCGCCCAGCAGATGTCGCAGCTGACCGGGCTTTCGAGCGATTACATCCTCCGCTCGCATCTCCGCGTCGATCCCGATCACTTCCGGCGTGAGCTGCTCCGCGACCGGCATGAGATCATCGGCCGCATCGACTCGCGCTATGTCGGCACCGAACCGAACAATATCGGCGAAGGCACCGATTATGATCCGCAGGGAAGCGCGATCACCGGCGGCTTCGTCGCTGCGCTCAACGACTATCTCTTCCGCGACCTCGGCTACAAGACCGCGTTAACGTATCGGCCGAACAATTACGGAGCGGTGTTCGCCGGCGGCGGGCCGGACGGATGGAACTTCACGCACAAGTCGCCAGACGGCCGTCAGGATGTCGCCGACACCAGCGTCGATCTCGCCAGCGCGATGCGCCAGAACCCGCGAATGAAGATCCTCTCGGTCAATGGCTATTATGACCTCGCGACGCCGTTCCACGGTGCGGAATATGAATTCAAGCACATGGCGCTGGAGCCGCAACTCCAGCAGAACATCCGCTACACTTATTATCCGGCGGGCCACATGATGTATATCGACCCAGTCTCCGCGCATCAGCTGAAGAACGACCTCGCCGCCTTCTACGCGACCGCGATGTAGGCATGAGAAAAGGGCCGACGGAGCTTAGCTCCGCCGGCCCCCTCGCCCCCTTAAACCGAATAGCTAGCTGATCGGCTGAAGGTTCACTGCAGCGGTTTTGCCGCGACGATCGACCTCGAGCTCGAACTCGAGTCGATCGCCCTCGTTGAGCGTCGGGATGCCCGCGCGCTCGACCGCCGAAATATGCACGAAGGCGTCCGGCTGTCCGTCATCGCGCTGGATGAAGCCGAAGCCCTTCATCGCGTTGAAGAACTTGACCGTGCCCTGCGCCTTTTCTCCGGTGAGCTGGCGCTGAGGGCCGCGCTCCGCGCGTTCCACCGCCATCGGCTCGCCTTCAATGCGTAGGTTGGTGGCCGAAATCCGGCCGCCCCGATCAACGAGCGTGAACTCGACCGGCTGGCCGTCGGCAAGATCGGTGAGACCCGCCTGCTCCACCGCGGAGATGTGGACAAACACATCCTCGCCGCCGTCATCGCGGACGATGAAGCCAAAGCCCTTTTGCGGATTGAAGAATTTTACGACGCCCTTGCCTTCGCCGACGACCTGCGGAGGCATGCCGCCGCCACCGCCGCCGCGAAAGCCGCCGCCTCCGCCTCCGCCGCCGCGGAAGCCGCCGCCTCCACCGCCACCGAAGCCGCCGCGGTCGCCGTAGCCACCGCCGCCGCCGCCGCCGAATCCACCGCGATCACCGAATCCGCCGCGGCCACCGAAGCCGCCGCGTTCCTGGAAACCGCCGCCAAACTCCGGAACACTCTCTTCGCCGAAACTGTCGCGCTTGTCGCGACCGCGACCTCCGCGCTCACCTTTGCGCCCTCTATCGAAACCCATATCCGTCCGAACTTAATTAGCCCGCCTACCCCTGAAACCAACGCGCTCGGGCCAAATGGCGCAACCGGTCATGACGCGCAAATCACTCACGCACCGTTCACATCATTACATGAAAATGCAGAGCGGCTCTAGTGACTCAAATTGCAACGAATTTTGACAGGGCTGGCAAGGCGGGTGCGAGGGAGACTAAAGGCTCCTGACACGCTTGATCGAGGAACTCGAATGGCCGTTTACCTGCACGAGGAGGACCTGCCCGCCGACGTTGGATTCGCCGATGGCGCCATCGCCATCGATACGGAAGCCATGGGCCTGATCCCCGGCCGCGATCGGCTGTGCCTCGTCCAGCTCTCCGACGGCAAAGGCGACGAGCACCTCGTGCGCTTCAGGCGCAACAGCGAATATTCGGCGCCGAACCTGAAGGCCCTGCTGTCGGATCCAGACCGGCTCAAGCTCTATCACTTCGCCCGTTTCGATGTGGGCATCATGCAGGCGTATCTCGGAATTGTTGCCGCCCCGCTCTATTGCACGCGCACCGCATCCCGCCTCGTCCGCACTTATACGGACCGCCACGGCCTCAAGGATCTCGTCAAGGAGCTGCTCGGGCACGAAATCTCCAAGCAGCAACAGACCAGCGACTGGGGCGCCGAAGAGCTCAGCGACGCCCAGCGCGAATATGCGGCCAGCGACGTCCGCTACCTTCACGCGCTCAAGGAAAGGCTCGACGAACGGCTGGAGCGCGAAGACCGCACCGCCTTGGCCCAAGCCTGTTTCGACTTTCTTCCTGCCCGCGCCCTGCTCGACATCGCGGGTTGGGCGGAACAGGACATTTTCGCGCATGACGGCTGAGCCGAGCCTTGGCTAGGAGGGCAACGCCCGCTGCCCGCAAGAATCGCTGGGCCGTTCCGGGAAGCGCGCACGACAGGCTCGTGCGATGGTCGAAGGTCGCGCTGCCGAGCGCGGTGGGCGTCCTCATCGCCGTGCTCGCGCTCGCGCCGCTCGACAAGAAGAGCGACGTGAGCTTCATCCTCGACAAGAAGAAGGTGCAGAACGCGCCCGAGCGAATGCGCGTCGAGCAGGCGCGCTACATCGGCACGGATGACAAGGGGCAGAAGTTCACCATGATCGCGGACCGCGCCATCCAGCGCAGTTCGGACGTCCCGGTTGTCGACATCACCGGCATGTTCGCACGCCTCAACATGGAGCAGGGCCCGCTCGTCGTCGCGGCCAACCAGGGCCGGTACAATCTCGACACGCAGAAAGTGAATGTCGACGGACCGGTTAAGGTCGTCGGCGGGGACGGGTACCGCCTGGCGACGCGCGACGTGACGGTCGATCTCAAGCAAAAACAGCTGGCGAGCGACGGACCGGTATCCGGCGCCATGCGCCTTGGCCAGTTCCAGGCAGGACAACTCCACGCCGATCTTGGAAGCCGGACCGTCGTGCTCGATCACGGTGCTCGCTTGAAAATCACGCAGGGGGCAGTCAGATGATGCGCATGCGCCTTTCTGGCATTATCCTTGCAACGATCGCCGCGGTCGCGACTGCCGCATTCGCGCAGGTGAAGCAGGAGCAGCCGACCTCGGCGTTGAAGGGCCACAACACCAACGCCCCGGTCGACGTCACTTCCGAGCGGATCGAGGTCCAGGAACGCGCGGACCGCGCGGTCTTCAGCGGCAATGTTCATGTGACTCAAGGTGACATGACTCTCGACACGCCTCGGCTCACCGTCGCTTATTCGAGCGCGCCGTCGAACGCCGGTAACAGCAGCGTTCAGATCAACCGCCTCGATGCCGCAGGCGGTGTGGTGGTTCGCGATCCCAGCGAAACGGCCAAGGGCGATTTCGGAGTTTATGACCTTGACCGCAAGCTCATCACGTTGATCGGCAACGTCCAGCTGGTCCGCGACAACAATCTGGTGAACGGCGCTCGGCTCGTCATCGATCTCAATTCCGGCCGTGCCGTGATCGATGGCGGTCCCCCCGGAGTGAATTCGAGCGGCGGGCGCGTAAGCGGACATTTCACCGTGCCGCAGAATCAGCAACAGTCCACCCAGAAGCAGAAATAGGCGGCTGGTGAACGAAGCTGCGATCATCGAGCGCCCGGCCAGCGAGGCGCAACGGATGAGCGGCGGCCTTGAGGTCCGGTCGATCGCCAAATCCTACGATCGCCGCGCCGTGCTCCACGACGTCTCGCTCGACGTTCACCGCGGCGAAGTCGTCGGGCTGCTCGGTCCGAACGGCGCCGGCAAGACGACCTGTTTCTATTCGGTCATGGGACTCGTGAAGCCGGACAGCGGGCGCATCTTTCTCGATGGGCAGGACATCACGGCGCTTCCTATGTACCGCCGCGCCATCCTCGGTCTCGGTTACCTGCCGCAGGAAACGTCCATCTTCCGCGGCATGACCGTCGAGCAGAATATCATGGCGGTACTTGAGATCGCCGAGCCGGACCGACACGTGCGCCGCGACCGACTCGAGCAGCTGTTGCGCGAGTTCGGCATCACCGCGCTGCGCGATTCGCCGGCCATGGCGCTTTCCGGCGGCGAGCGGCGGCGTTGCGAAATCGCGCGGGCGCTTGCGGCCAAGCCGACGATCATGCTCCTCGACGAGCCCTTCGCCGGGATCGACCCGATCTCGATCGCTGATATCCGCGAGCTCGTGCGCGAGTTGAAGAGCCGCGAGATCGGCGTGCTGATCACCGACCACAATGTCCGCGAGACGCTCGATATCGTCGATCGCGCCTGCATCATCTACGACGGACAGGTCCTGTTTGCCGGTACTCCCGAAGCGTTGGTCGCCGACCCCGAAGTGCGGCGCCTCTACCTCGGCGAGAGCTTCGCCCTGTAGCGTTTGGCATGGGCCTGGGCCCCTCCCTAAGCATCCGCCAGTCGCAGCAGCTGGTCCTGACGCCCCAGCTGCGCCAGGCGATCCAGCTGCTGCAGCTGAGCAACCTCGAGCTCGACAGCTTTCTCGCCGAGGAGCTGTCTAAGAACCCGCTGTTGGAAGCGGCGCCGGAAGAGTCGGATGAGCAGCCGGCGGCAGACTTCGCCGGTGACGAATCGGATAGCAACGAAGCACCCGACGACCCCGGCGCCGACGACCTGATCATGGGGCAGGCCGACGACGACCGGCCGCTCGATATGGACTGGACCAGCGAGGCGCTGGAAACGGACAGCTTCGCCGACGTCGTGACGTCAGGCGGCGGCGAGGAAGCCTTTGATTTCGACCGTGTTCAATATTCGGCCGGCTCGCTTGCCGAGCACCTGACGGATCAGCTTCACGGCTTGTCGGGCGCAGTCGGCGATCTTGCGCGAATCATCGCCGAGACCCTCGACGACACCGGCTATCTGACCGTCGAGGTCGGCCAAATTGCCGACCTCTCGGGCGCACCCGTCGGG
>DATCJM010000150.1:0-3993 GCA_036562805.1 Sphingomicrobium sp. | reverse complement strand
GAGGAAATGTTCGACCTGATCCACCAGATGCGCTCGCGGATCATCACCTCGCCCTGCTTCGGCAATGGCAAGGTAATCGGCGCGATCCTGTTCGAGCGGACGATGGACGGTACGGTCGCCGGAAGACCCACACCGCAGGCTCTTATCGACCGCGGAATCGTGCCCTTCATCAAAATCGACAAGGGCCTCGAGGCCGAGGACGACGGGATCCAGATGATGAAGCCGATCCCGGGCCTCGACGAATTGCTCGAGCGGGCCAAGGCGCTCGGGGTGTTCGGGACGAAGGAGCGGTCGGTGATCAACTCGGCCAGTGCATCGATGATCGCGGTCTGCGTCGCGCAGCAGTTCCAGATCGCCAAGCAGGTGCTCGCCCACGACATGGTGCCGATCATCGAGCCCGAGGTGAACATCAAGAGCGCGGATCGCGCAGAGAGCGACGATCTGCTCTTGTCTGCCATTCTCGAAGAGCTCGATGAGATCCCTGAAGGACAGCGGGTGATGCTGAAGCTGTCGATCCCAGCCAAGCCGGGCCTGTTCCAGTCTTTGGTCGATCACCCGAAAGTGCTGCGGGTTGTCGCGCTCTCCGGCGGCTTCTCCCGCTACGAGGCCTGCCATGAGCTGGCGAAAAATCCTGGGATGATCGCAAGCTTCAGCCGGGCATTGCTGTCCGACCTTAGGGCGCAGCAGTCGGATTCCGAATTCGACGCGACCCTCGGCCAGGCGATCGACGAGATTTACAGCGCGTCGACCACGAAGGTGCTCGCCTGACCTTGGATGAGGCTGAATATGATCCGATCGAGTTCCGTCCGCGACCGCGGACCGAACCGGCCGAGCTCTACCTGATCAGCCCGCAGGACGTCCGGGGAGGCTTTCCCGATCGGCTGAAGGGAGCGCTGGAGCCCGGCATCGCAGCCGCCTTCCAGCTTAGGGTGAAGGATGTCGACGAACACGAGCTGGCGCGGCTCGCCGAGCCGCTTCAGCGGATTTGCGCGGACGCGGAGGTCGCGTTCATCGTGAACGATAGCTTGGCGCTCGCCAAGCGCCTCGGAGCCGACGGCGTCCACTTGGGCCAGAGTGACGGCGACGTTCGGGAGGCCAGGGCGGCGCTCGGTCCATCGGCGCAGATCGGCAGGACCTGTCACGACAGCCGCCACCTCGCGATGGAGGCAGGCGAGGCGGGAGCGGACTATGTCGCCTTCGGCGCTTTCTACCCGACGACCACCAAGCCGTCGGACTATCGCCCGGACCCCTCGATCCTCTCCTGGTGGTCGAGTGTCTTCGAGATTCCCTGCGTCGCGATCGGCGGGATCACGCCCGCCAATGCGAAGCCGCTCGTCGATGCCGGCGCGGACTTCCTGGCGGTATGTCAGGCAGTCTGGGGCCATGAGAATCCAAAGAGCGCGGTAGAGGCGTTCGACGAGGTGCTGCGCGGCGGCTAAACGAACGTCCGCTCCCGATACCATTTGGTGACGATATATTTCGTCCCGGACTCAACCGCCTGACCCTCGTGCATCGTCCACGGATTGGGGCTGCCGTCGAGCGCCATATTGTTCCAGACGAGCAATCGGCCGAGCAGCGGCGCGACAGCTAAATCCAGATATTTGAATGCTGTAGCGCCGCCACTTTCGGGCATGTTGAGGTAGATCATCGCCGTCCAGGTGCGCTGTCCACCGTGCGGCTCATATTCCGCCCAATAAGGCTGGTCGACGTAGAAGAAGTCGGTGTGCTCCTTGAACCGCTGGCCGACGGTGTAGCGCTGGCCCTGGAGGGGCTCGCCCCAGCCCGGGTCGATGTCGAGCAGCCCGGCGATCCGCGCGTCGACCGCGGCGACGAGCGGATCATAAGCATTGAGATTGCAACTGTAGCTCGTCCGCGCGTCCTCATGCTTTTCCTTCTCGTACAGCGGCGAAGGATAGCTGTTCGAATCGATTTGGGCGCAGAGTGCCGCGCACTCGTCGGCGCTAAGAAAATTGCTGCGGACGTAGAATTGAACCGGGCGGTCAGGGCTGCTCGTCAGCCGCCACAGCCCAGGCGTGTGGTCGAGTTTCTCGCCGACCCGGCGCCCGATCCCGGCGCGAAGGTCGGACCTTTGCTCGGCGAATGGAATCGTCGGCTCGTGGTACGGCTTGGGTTCCGCGCTCGCCATCGACGCATTGTGCGCAACAATGAGCGCCTTGCCAATCAGCGGCGCATTTGGCCCACCATCGACTTCAGCGTCCGCGCATCCTCGATCGCGTGACCGTGGATGTCGTTGTTGAAATAGCACCAGCAGTTGCGGCCCTTACCGGCCTGCTCGACGAGCCAGTCCGTCCAGCCGAGCAGCGCCTTGTCCGAATAGCGGCCCCAATATTTTCCGACGCCGCCATGGAAGCGAACGTAGACGATCGGCCCGACGGCCACCCGCTTCGTCTTCGATCCCGCCATGTCGTGGACGCAGAAGCCCGCGCCATAGCGATCGAGCAGTTCGTAAGTGTCCTGTACGTACCAGCTCTTCTCGCGAAACTCGAAGACGCTGACCACATCCCTGGGGATAAGTTTCAGAAAGCTCTCAAGCCGTTCCAGGTTGATCTTCATGCTCGGCGGCAACTGATAGAGCATCGGCCCGAGCCGGTCGCCGAGATGCTCGACGGCGGCCATCATGCGCTCCATCGGCTCCTCGCAATCCTTCAGCTTCTTGGCCTGAGTGAGGTAGCGGTTCGCCTTGACCGCGTAGCAGAAACCCGGCGGCGCTTGATCACGCCATTTCTCGAACGTGGCCGGCTTTGGCAGGTGATAGAAGCTGTTGTTGATCTCGACGGTGTCGAACTCTTCCGCATAGCGCGCGAACCAGCGCGTCTGCGGCAGGCCTTCGGGATAAAAGAGGCCGCGCCAGTGCTTGTAGACCCAGCCGGAACAGCCGATCCGGATGCTGCCGTGGTCGTCAGTGGAAACAGTTGTTTCCTGCATCGTTGCACCTCAACAACGCTTGGCCCCGGAGAGTTTCGCTGAGGTACGCCGCTACTGCACTGTTCACCGCCGTCGTCACCGCGGTGGTCGTCAGCGCCTTCTGGATCTGGTTCTACAGCGCCGTGCCGGCTCCCCCACCGAAAGTCGCGCGGAGCGGCAATGTGGTTGCGGTGGAGCCGAAGAACGCGCCGCCGGTCGAGATCGCGCAGCAGGTGGTCGTCGGACCGGCCGGGCTTGCGCTGCCGGTCGTCGGCGTAAAGCCGACCGAACTCGTCGACACGTTCGACGCGGCTCGCTCGGCGGGTCGACGTCATGACGCCATCGATATCATGGCTCCAGAAGGTACGCCCGTGATCGCGGCCGCCGACGGCACGATCGAGAAACTGTTCTTCAGTCGCGGCGGCGGCGGTATCACCATCTACGAGCGCGCCACCGACCCGAAGTGGCAATATTATTACGCTCACCTCTCCGCGTACGCGCCCGGCCTGACCGAAGGGCAGCAGGTGAAGCGCGGCCAAGTGATCGCGCAGGTTGGTCACACCGGCGATGCGAGCGCGTCCGGCCCGCATCTCCACTTCGCCGTCAATTCGATGGCTCCGGGCCAGCGCTGGTGGCAGGGAACGCCGATCAATCCCTACCCGCTGCTTGCCGGGAAAAAGGCCAGCGGCTAGGAGCCGCCGCGGCTCTTTCCCACTTTTCAGCACGAGACAGACATGAAGATCAGCGGCGTGGACATCCGTCCCGGCAACATCATCGAATATGAGGGCGGCATCTGGCGCGCGGTGAAGATCCAGCACACCCAGCCGGGCAAGGGCGGCGCCTACATGCAGGTCGAGATGAAGAACCTCATCGACGGCCGCAAGACCAACGTCCGCTTCCGGTCCGCCGAGACGGTGGAGCGCGTCCGGCTCGACACCAAGGATTTCCAGTTCCTGTTCCACGACGGCGACATGCTGACGTTCATGGACAAGGACAATTACGAGCAGATCGCACTTCCCGCGGACCTGCTCGGCGAGGCCGGCGACTTCCTGCAGGACGGCATGGATG
>DATCJM010000145.1:0-4627 GCA_036562805.1 Sphingomicrobium sp. | reverse complement strand
GCACGGATTTCCTGGAGCAGCGCGAACGGAGACCAACGCCCGGCGTGCCCGCCCGCTCCCGCGGCAACCGCGATGATCCCGTCGGCGCCTTTCTCGATCGCCTTGCGGGCGTAGCGGTCGTCGATCACGTCGTGCAGCGTGATCCCGCCCCAGGCATGGACCGCCTCGTTGAGGTCGACGCGCGCGCCGAGCGAGGTGATGACGATCGGCACCTTCCACTTTGCGCAGACATGCATGTCCTGCTCGAACCGGTCGTTCGAGCGATGGACGATCTGGTTGACCGCGAAGGGCGCGGACGGCGTGTCGGGGTGATCGCGGTCCCATGCGGCGAGCGCTTCACCTATCTCGTGGATCCACTCGTCAAGCATCGACGCCGGCCGGGCATTCAGCGCCGGGAAGCTTCCGACGATGCCAGCCGTGCACTGCGCGATCACCAGCTTCGGGTTGGAAACGATGAACATCGGCGCGCCGATCACCGGAATGCGCAGGCGCTGCAGGATCGGCGGGAGTGCCATCAAAGGCCGTGATAATCGCGAAACCAGCTGACGAAGCGCGGGATACCCTCGTCGATCGAGGTGCTCGGCTCGAAACCGTGATCGCGCTGGATCGCGCTCAAATCCGCGAATGTCTCTCTCACATCACCGCACTGCATCGGCTGCGGATCGAGTACCGCTTTTCGCCCCGTTTCTTGCTCGAGCAGCTCGACGACCCGCATCAGGTCTTCGCTGCGGCTGTTGCCGATATTGTAGATCGCATGAGGAGCGGTCGACCCGCCTGCCTTCGGCTCACGATCGTCGTGAGGCGGTGCATCGAGACAGGCGACGATTCCCCGTACGACATCGTCGATATAGGTGAAGTCGCGTCGCATCCTTCCGCCGTTGAACAACGGCAGCGGCTCGCCGTCGTAAAGCGCCTTGGTGAAGATCCACATCGCCATGTCGGGCCGCCCCCACGGCCCATAGACCGTGAAGAAGCGGAGCCCCGTCAACGACAGCCGGTACAGGCTGGCGTAGCTTTCGCTGAGCAGCTCATCCGCTTTTTTCGTTGCTCCATAGAGCGACACCGGATGATCGGCGCGATCGTCGATCCGAAAGGGCAAGCTGCTGGCGCCGCCATAGATCGATGATGACGATGCATAGATCATGTGGGCGGGCCGCCGGCGCCGCGCGAGCTCGAGCATGTTTGCGTGCCCGACAAGGTTCGACTGGACGTATGCCCCCGGGTTTTCCAGGCTGTAGCGGACGCCCGCCTGCGCGCCGAGGTGAACGATCGCATCCATGTCGATGCTGTCTGCCACCCGTTGCAGCGCTCCAGAATCCGCGAAATCGGCGTGTTCGAAGCGGAACAGCTCGGGGAAATCGCGCGCGAGATTGTCCAGCCGGGCCTGCTTCAGCGCGGGGTCGTAATAATCGTTGAGATTGTCGATCCCGACAACGCTGTCACCGCGCTGCAGCAATGCACGGGAGGTCGCGGCCCCGATGAACCCTGCAGCGCCGGTGACCAGAACAGCCATGGGCGATCCATAGGGGGTGCAGCCGCTCGCTGAAAAGCCCTAGGAAGCCGCCATGGCCGACCACTGGAGCTTCGCAATCGACCGTGGTGGAACCTTCACCGACGTTGTCGCGCGCTCGTCCGCGGGCAAGCTGCGTGTCGAGAAGCTCCTGTCGGAAAATCCAGGCCAGTATGAAGACGCCGCGCTCGAGGCGATCCGCCGCGTCCTCGAAGAGGAAAGCGGCGAGGTCGACGAAGTCCGCATGGGGACGACGGTCGCGACCAACGCGCTGCTCGAGCGGAAAGGCGAACGCGTCGCGCTCGCGATTACCCGCGGCTTCGGCGACGCGCTGCGGATCGGCTACCAGGCCCGGCCCGACATTTTCGCGCGCCACATCGTCCTTCCGACCATGCTCTACGAGCGGGTGATCGAAATCGACGAGCGGATCGGCGTCGACGGCGACGTGCTCGTCCCGCTCGACGAAGCCGCGGCGCGCGCCGCGCTCGAGCAGGCACGGGAGTCGGGTATCGAGGCGCTCGCCATCGTCCTCATGCACGGCTGGCGGCACACGGCGCACGAAGTCCGCTTGGCGGAGATCGCCCGCGACCTCGCATTCGACCAGGTCTCGGTCAGCCACGAGGTCGCGCCGCTCATCAAGCTGGTCGGGCGCGGGGACACCACCGTCGTCGATGCCTATCTCTCGCCCGTGCTCCGGCGCTATGTCGACCGCGTTGCCGCCGGATTGCCACCACAGGCCGACCTTCACTTCATGCAATCGAACGGCGGCCTCGCGGAAGCCCGCGCGTTCCGCGGCAAGGACGCGATCCTCTCGGGTCCGGCCGGAGGCGTCGTCGGCATGGTCGCCGCGAGCGCTCCTCATGATGCGCCGAGGCTGATCGGATTCGACATGGGCGGGACATCGACGGACGTGTCGCATTTCGCCGGCAGTTTCGAGCTCGCCGACGAAAGCGTCGTCGCCGGCGTGCGCATTCGCGCGCCGATGATGCAGATCAACACGGTCGCGGCGGGTGGCGGGTCGATCTGCCGCTTCGACGGGATGCGCTTCCGCGTCGGCCCCGAAAGCGCCGGCGCCAATCCCGGTCCAGCGTGCTACCGCAACGGCGGCCCGCTGACCGTCACGGATTGCAACTTGTTCCTCGGCCGCATCGACCCCGCGCAATTCCCCGCCGTCTTCGGTCCGACCGGCGACCAGCCGCTCGACCGCGAGGCATCCCGAGCGCGCCTCCAGGAGGTTGCTGACCAGCTGGGCGGCGGCAGGAGCCTCGAGGAAATCGCCGAAGGGTTTCTCGACATCGCTGTCGACAATATGGCGGCCGCGATCCGCAAAATCTCGATCGCGCGCGGCCATGACGTCTCCCGCTACACGCTCGCCTGCTTCGGCGGGGCAGGAGGCCAGCACGCCTGCCGCGTTGCCGATGCCCTCGGCATGGAGCGTATCCTGATCCATCCGCTCGCCGGCGTTCTGTCGGCCTACGGCATCGGCATCGCCGACGTAAAGGCGATTCGCGAGACGAGTTGGCTCAAGCCGCTTTCAGAGGACTTTTTGCCCGCTTTGGCGGAGCTCCAGCAGCGAGCGCGAGATGCGCTGATCGAACAGGGGGTCCATCACGCCCACATCGAGCTCGCCCGCCGCGCGCGGCTGCGAACGGCCGGCAGCGACACGACGCTCGAGATCGCGGTTGCCGATCCCGCGCAAATGCAGCGCGACTTCGCGCAGCTGCACCGAACCCGCTTCGGCTATGTCGACGAGGGCGCCGAAGTGATCGTCGACACACTTGTCGTCGAGGCGATCGCTCGCACCGACACGAACGTCCTTCAGCATTCGAATGAATCCGCAGGCGAAATCGTCGAAGGCCCCGGCCTGATTTTCGACCCCACGTCGACGATCGTCGTCGAACCCGGCTGGCGAGCCGAACGCGTCGCCGACGGCACCTTGGTGCTAACCCGCACGGCACCGCTCGAGCGGGCCAAGGCGATCGGGACCGACGTCGACCCCGTGCAGCTCGAAATCTTCAACAACCTCTTCATGGCGATCGCCGAGGAGATGGGCGTCGCGCTTCAGTCGACCGCGACCAGCGTCAACATCAAGGAGCGCCTCGATTTCTCCTGCGCCATTTTCGATGCCCATGGCGCGCTCATCGCCAACGCCCCGCACATTCCCGTGCACTTGGGGTCGATGGGCGAAAGCATCCGGCGCATTATCGACACGCGCGGGCAGCGAACGGACGGCCGCGGAATCCTCCGCGGCGATGCTTATGTGCTTAACGATCCCTATCGCGGCGGGACGCACCTGCCTGACATCACCGTGATCGTGCCTGTATTCTACGGAGACGAAGACGAGCCCGCAGCGTTCGTAGCAGCGCGCGGGCATCACGCCGACATCGGCGGAATTGCGCCCGGCTCGATGCCGCCCGACAGCCGCACCATCGACCAGGAAGGCGTCCTTATCGACAATGTCCTGCTCGTCGACGAAGGCCATTTCCGCGAGGCGGAGGTGCGCGAGCTGCTCGCTTCGGGCGAATGGCCGGCGCGCAAGCCGGACCGCAACATCTCCGACCTAAAGGCCCAGATCGCCGCCTGCACGCGCGGGGCGGAAGTCCTCGCCCAAACCGCGCGCGATTACGGCGCTGACGTCGTCGCGGCGTACATGGGCCACGTGCTCGCCAACGCCGAGGAATCGGTGCGTCGGCTGCTTGGCCGGCTCGACGACGGCGAGTTCGACTATGAGATGGACAATGGAGCGCATGTCCGCGTCCGCATCACCATCGACAAAGTAGCGCGGTCGGCGGTGTTCGACTTCACCGGCACGAGCGATCAGCTGCCGGACAATTTCAACGCACCTTATTCGATCGTCCGCGCCGCATCGCTCTACGTAGTGCGCACGCTGATTGACGACGCGATCCCGATGAATGACGGCTGCCTTCGCCCGATCGAATTGATCGTGCCCGAAGGATCGATGCTCAACCCCAAATATCCGGCCGCGGTCGTTGCCGGGAACGTGGAGACCAGCCAGGTCGTCACCGATGCGCTCTTTGCTGCAACCGGAAGGCTGGCGCCGAGCCAGGGCACGATGAACAATTTCACCTTCGGCAACGATCGCTACCAATATTATGA
>DATCJM010000123.1:0-2532 GCA_036562805.1 Sphingomicrobium sp. | reverse complement strand
CAACGGTCTGGGGGAAGGCGCCGGCAAGGCACTGACCGAGCATCGCGACATCAAGGCGATCGGCTTCGTCGGTGAAAGCCGCACCGGAAGCGCGATCATGAGCCAAGGTTCGGCGACCCTGAAGCGCGTCCATTTCGAGCTCGGCGGCAAGAATCCAGTGATCGTGTTCGACGACGCCGATCTCGATCGCGCGCTCGATGCCGTGGTGTTCATGATCTACAGCCTCAACGGCCAGCGCTGCACCTCGTCGAGCCGGTTGCTCGTGCAGGAATCCATCCATGACGAGTTCGTCGCCAAGGTCGCCGAGCGCGCGCGTAAGCTGCGCGTCGGAGATCCGCTCGACCCGGCGACCGAAGTCGGCCCGCTGATCCATCCCCGGCACCTCGACAAGGTGATGGGCTATATGGACGTGGCGAGAAGCGAGGGTGCCGAGATCCTCTGCGGCGGCGCTCGGCACGATTGCGATCCGGACGGATATTTCGTCCAGCCGACGCTGTTCGGCCGCGCGGCGCCGGGAATGCGCATTGCCCGCGAGGAAATATTCGGTCCGGTGCTGACGGTCATTCCCTTCGCCGACGAGGAGGACGCGATCCGGAAGGCAAACGATGTCGACTATGGCCTCGCAGGTTACGTCTGGACCCGCGATTCGGGTCGGGCACTTCGCGTCGCAAATGCGCTCGAAGCCGGCATGATCTGGGTGAACTCGGAGAACGTCCGCCACCTGCCGACGCCGTTCGGGGGCATGAAATCGAGCGGGATCGGCCGCGATGGCGGCGATTACAGCTTCGATTTCTACATGGAGACGAAGAACATCGCCGTCGCGCTCGGCGAGCACAAGATTCCGAAGCTCGGCGACTAGGCAGCTTTGGCCGTCGTTTCCTCGTCGAGGTTCATCACCGCCGCGAAGCCGCTCGTGGCGAAGATCGGGATCGGTTCGCAGAACCACACATCTCCAGTGCTTCCCTCGCAACTGCCTGCGACGGCGATCAATGTGCGGATCTCGAACCCGCCCTGACCCGCGTCGCGCAGCGTTTCGTCGTCACTGTAAGCGGTGAGCGCCGCTCGGTCGTTGCGCATCCAGCGGCGCAAGAATTCGCGGTCCCACTCGCTATTGATCTTCCCCGAATTGGGTGTTGCCGGCCAATGCGAGATGCCGCCGGTGCCGATCAGCGCAATCCGCTCCGGCACGGCGTCGCAGGCGGCGCGGATGGCGCGCCCGAACTCGTACGCGCGGTTCAGCGGCGTCAGCGGCGGCCCCTGGCAATTGATGTTCGCGGGGATGACGGGAAGGTCGAATTCCGGCGTCAGGAAGCTCAGCGGCACCATGATCCCATGGTCGAACTTCCATTCCTCCGCATAAGCGACGTCGACCCGTTCCATCACCTTGCCGATGATCCGCCGCGAGAGGTCGGGGGTCCCCGCAATCGTTCGGCGCGGGATCCGAAGCCATTCGGGGTCCTCGATCGGCCCTTCATATTCTTCGCCCATGCCGATGCAGTAAGCGGGCATGTTGTTCATGAAGAAGTTGGCGAAATGCTCGGCCGCAATGACGATCAACGCGTCCGGCCGCGCCTCCTCCAGCCGCTCGCGCAGCCTGGCGAGCGTCGCGAAGAAAGGGTCGCGAATGGCCGGGTCGGCGCGGTCGGCCCTCGCCCGCATGCCCGGGCCGTGGCTCATGATGCCCGCGAAGACGAGGCTCAAACTGCACCTCCCTCGCCGCCGTCGACTGCGGCATATATGCCGCCGCGGACTTGCCCGTGCTTCGCCAGCGCGTCCTTCATGGCCTGGATATATTCGTCCCATGCAAGGCCGCGCCAGGCGGCGAAGTGCATGAGTATCTGTCCATTGACGCCGAGGATGTAGAGCAAGCCGATGTCGTCGTTGCGGATCGCGTCCGCTTCTTCGCCCGTGAGACGGAAGCGGGCAAGCACCGCCTCGCGATCAGCCTCAAACTCCTCCTGCACGCGCGGATCGCGGTTGAGCTCGTAGATCAGCTTCTGGAGCGCGTAGAGGCTCATGTCCGCCTTGTAACAGTTTCGCGATTCAATCGTGAAGGGCCGGATTAGGACTGGACGGCGCCGATCATATGCTGCTTTTGGGAAGCTCAGGAGGTGCTCACATGAACCGTGTGGACAGCATGGCACGTGAGATGTCGACGGCGACGCCGCTCGACACCGTCGATATTCCCTCGCTCGAAGGCAAGGTCAGCGACGAGGAATGGGCGCTGAGGGTCGATCTCGCCGCGGCCTACCGGATGATCGCCGATTACGGCTGGGACGACCTCATCTTCACCCATCTGTCGGTGCGGATCCCGGGACCCCAACACCACTTTCTATTGAACCCCTACAATCTGATGTTCGAGGAGGTCACGGCTTCCTCGCTGATCAAGGTCGACATCGAGGGACACGCGGTCGAGCCGACGCCGTTCATCACCAACCCGGCCGGATTCACCATCCATTCCGCGATCCACATGGCGCGCGAGGACGCGCAGGCGGTGATGCATCTGCACACGCCGTCGGGACAGGCGGTGAG
>DATCJM010000095.1:0-1946 GCA_036562805.1 Sphingomicrobium sp. | reverse complement strand
GAGCACCTGACGGATCAGCTTCACGGCTTGTCGGGCGCAGTCGGCGATCTTGCGCGAATCATCGCCGAGACCCTCGACGACACCGGCTATCTGACCGTCGAGGTCGGCCAAATTGCCGACCTCTCGGGCGCACCCGTCGGGGTGGTCGAGGAAGCGCTGAGGGCCGTCCAGGGTCTCGATCCCGCGGGGGTGGGAGCGCGATCGCTCGCGGAATGCCTTGCGCTGCAGGCGAAGGCTGCGGACCGTTACGACCCGGCAATGGCGCGGCTGATCGACAATCTCGACCTGCTGTCGAAGGGCCGCACCAACGACCTAAAGCGCATTTGCGGCGTCGACGACGAGGATCTCGCCGACATGATCCGCGAGCTCAGGGCTTACGACCCGAAGCCCGGCTGCCGCTTTTCGGGCAACGCGTCGGCCGAGGTTACACCCGACGTCTTCGTTCGACGCACGCGCGCCGGGTTTTCGGTCGAGCTCAACCAGGCGACGCTGCCGCGATTGCTGGTCAACCGCCGCTACTATCAGGAGCTCAAAAGCGGACCGCAGGACAAAAAGTCACGCGCCTGGCTGAGCGAATGCCTGCAGACCGCCAACTGGCTCGTCAAAGCACTCGACCAGCGCGCGCGGACCATCGTCAAGGTCGTCTCGGAAATCGTGAAGCGGCAGCAGGGCTTCTTCGAGCGCGGCGTGTCGGCGATGAAGCCGATGACGTTGCGCGAGGTCGCCGAGGCGATCGGCATGCACGAATCGACCGTCAGCCGCGTCACCTCGAACAAATATCTGCTCAGCGACCGCGGCCTCTACGAGCTCAAATATTTCTTCGGGTCGGGCGTCCAGTCGGCGGAGGGCGACGGCGCTGCGGCCGAGGCGGTGAAGGCGGCGATCAAACAGCTCATCGATGCCGAGACGGACATCCTGAGCGACGACGCAATTGCCGGGATGCTGAAGGAGAAAGGCTTCGACTGCGCGCGGCGGACCGTCGTCAAATATCGCGAGTCGATGGGAATCGGGTCGTCGATCCAGCGTCGGCGCCTGAGAAAAATCGCGGGCTAGGGATTCACCCGCGCCCAGATCGGAAGATGATCCGATGCGCGTCGGGCAACGGGGCTCATGTGAACGCCGGCCGCTTCGATATTGAGATCCTTGTGGACGATGATCCGGTCGAGCTGCGCGACCGGGTGGCGGGCGTGAAAGCTGGGGCCCGTCGGGGCGAGGGTGAACTCCGGCCCGAGATCGTTGAGGCAGCCCGCGGCCGTTCGCCATTCATTCGTGTCGCCCATCAGGACCGTGGGCATCTTCTGCGGCCGCCTGGCGATCGCATCGAAAATCGAGCGCAGCTGGCGGCGGCGCCACAATCCCGACAGGTCGAGATGCATGCCGACGACGCGCAGCGGCTTCTCGTCGATCAACAGTTCGGCCATCACTGCCCCGCGCGGTTCGAGCATCGGAAGGTCGAGCGCCTCGCAGCCGAGCACGCCGACATGGTGCTTCACCAGGATCGCGTTGCCGTGCCAGCCGATGTTGCGCGTGTTGACCTTGAGCAGGCGATCGGTGTGCTTGCGCGCCTTGTCGAACATGCGCTTGTGGCGCACGCCGAGATGCACCGGCTTGTACATGCCGTGGCTGTCGATCAGCTCGTGCGGAACGGTCGACCCGCGTCCGCCGATGCGCTTGTCCGCCTCCTGCAGGGCGACGATGTCGGCGTCGATCTCCTGCAGCACCCGAAGCACCCGATGCGGGTCGCGCCGGCCGTCGAGGCCGACCGCCTTGTGCATATTATAGCTCGCCAGCGTGATGCAGGAGGAGCTGCTGCTCATGCCCGCGCCAATAGCCGTTGCTGGTGAATGGTTCCTAGACGTCCAGGTTGGCGACGCTGAGCGCGTTGTCCTGGATGAACTCGCGGCGCGGTTCGACGACATCCCCCATCAGGCGGGTGAAGATCTCGT
>DATCJM010000117.1:0-2137 GCA_036562805.1 Sphingomicrobium sp. | reverse complement strand
GACATTCTTGCCGCGCGTCCAGATCCGCCACCAGCTCTTGCCGACCTTGCCGCCGAAGAATTTGAATGCGAAGCCGAGCCGTCCGATGCGCGAGCGGGTCGCCGTCTGGAAGGCCTGGTAGTCGCGGTCCATGCCCATCGTCCAGGCGCGCCAGGCGAGGAACTTGTAGCCCGGGTGCGGCGCGTGGACCGTCATCGCGTCGGCGGTGCGTGTGTAGTCATAACCCTTGGCGGTGAGGTCGCGCAGCCAGAAGCCGCACTGCTTCTTGAAAGCGGGGAGGTCGGGGAAGGGGTTCTCGCGGAAGAAGTCGGTCCTGACGGCGCAATTGTTGGCGTGGATCTTTTCGCGCTTGAGTGTTTTCGTCCGCTCCTCGCGCAGGTCGAAGATCCAGCTGAGCGCGAAGGTCTTCGACAAGAGATCGTCATAGCCGAGGACGGTGAAGCCGCCGACCGCCATGATCTTTGGGTCGGAGAAGGGCTTGATGAGGTTCTCGAGCCAGCCGGGCTGCGGCGCAGCATCGCTGTCGAGCATGATCGAAAGATCGGTCCTGGCCTGGCCGATGCCGTAATTCTTGAGCTTGTAATAAGTCAGCCCGTCGGTCGGCAGCACCTCGAGCTCCGCGAGGTCCTTGAGGCGCGGCGCGGTGGTTGCGAGCGCTTGCTCGATCACCGCCGGATCGACGGCGTTTCGGTCATAGAGATACATGATGCGCGGCTTCGACTGCATGCGCGGCGCGACGTCGGCGATCTCCCGCTCCAGCGCGGCCATGGCGGCGCCGGTCCACTTGTCCTCGACGTCGATCGCATTTTCCCATTCGATCACGATGGTGACGGCGGGAAGCGCCGGTGCGGCTTTGGTCGTCTTTTTGGCCATGGCGGGCCGAATATAGGTTCACGCAGGCGTCAGGCCAGCCCTCTATTGTCCCTTAGAGAGATGGTCCGACCGGTTTTCCTTGAAGTCCTTTCCGCCATCCACGATATATTTAACGAGCGAGACGGGCCCTTTGCCCCGACGCGAAGGAGACGAAATGGCTGAATGGAATGACCCGCGCACGACTGGCGTGAACACCGCCGCAACGGTCGGTGTCCCGCGCGCCGCCCGCGATGCGGGCCTTCGGTCGTACATGCTGTCGGTTTACAACTACATGGCATCGGGGGTGCTGCTGACCGGCATCATCGCGATGCTGTTCGCCAACTCGAGCCTCATCAACTACATCGTCAACCCGGCGACCGGCCAGGCGACCGGCCTGTTCTACATCGCGTTGTTCGCGCCGCTCGCGATCGTCTTCGTGCTCGGCTTCGGCATCAACCGGATCTCGGCCGGGACGGCGCAGGCGTTGTTCTGGGCCTATGCGGCACTGGTCGGCGTGCAGTTCTCGAGCCTGTTCCTGGTCTATACCGGCGCGTCGGTGGCGCAGGCCTTCTTCGCGACAGCGGCGGCGTTCCTGGGCCTCAGTCTCTACGGCTACACGACCAAGCGCGATCTCAGCGCGATGGGGACATTCTTTATCATGGGCGTGGTCGGCCTGTTCGTCGCGATGCTGATCAACCTGTTCCTGCGCTCGCCGGGCTTGAATTTGGCGATCAGCGCGCTCGGCGTCCTGATCTTCGCTGGCCTGACCGCTTACGACACGCAGAAGATCAAGAGCATCTATTTCGTCGTCGCCGGCAACGGCGAGGCGATGGCGAAGACCGCCGTGGTCGGGGCACTCAACCTCTACCTCGACTTCATCAACATGTTCCTGTTCCTGCTGCGGTTCATGGGCAACCGCCGCTAGACGCGGAGCATTGAGGAGAAGAGGGGCCGGGGAGCGATCTCCGGCCCTTTTCTTACGCGCGAAGAATCCGCGGCTGTTCGTGGACGCTTGAAGGACCTTCGTCGAATGGAGCGCCGGCTCGGCCCTAACGATCGTTAAGCGACCGACCGAAGGAGCAGTCCTCATCGGCAGCCGCGAACAGCATTGTTTCATTGCCCAGGCCGACGAGGCAATGGCCCGTGGCGACGTTCGCCAGGCGGCCAGCCTTCTCGAGGTCGCAGCACAGCGCGGGCGTGACGCTGCGACACTGCTGCGGCTGGCGACGGTCCGGCGCTCGCTCGGCGACTATCATGGAGCGCTGAAGGCCGCTTCGCTCGGGGT
>DATCJM010000080.1:0-3005 GCA_036562805.1 Sphingomicrobium sp. | reverse complement strand
GCCCACTTCTGCTCCATGTGCGGCCCCAAATTCTGCAGCATGAAGATCACCCAGGAGGTCCGCGAATTCGCCCGTCTGCAGGAGCAAGCCGCCACTTCATCCGCCCCTGCATTTGCAGGGGAGGGGGACCAGCTGAAAGCTGGTGGAGGGGTCTCTCCGGACCCCGACGCCGAAGCATCAGCGCAGGCGGGAATGGCCCAAATGAGCAAGCGCTTCCACGAGGAAGGCGGCGAGCTCTATCTGCCGGCGGCAGAGTGATCGCCGCCGTCCTCCTCGCCGCGGCCGCTGCGCACTGGCCCGGCGGGGGTCACGCCGAGCAACAGATCCGCGCCCAGCGCGCCGCCTTCAACCAAGCCATCGCCAAAGGCGACATTCCGGCAATCGCTTCGGTCCTCGCCGACAGCGCCCAGCTGATTGGCGGCGATTTCAGTACGCTTACCGCCGGCAAAGAGGCGCAGGTCGAACTCTGGGCGCACGACCTCAAGGAAAAGAGCCGCGGCATCTACGTCCGAACGCCAGACCGCATTACACTCTCACCGGTTCTCCCCATGGCGATAGAGAGCGGCCACTGGCGCGGCGTCGACAGCAAGTCGCGCAAGGACTGGGCATCGGGCGTCTACGCGGCCAAGTGGCGCCGCTTCGGAGACACGTGGAAAGTCGAAACTGAAACCTACATGACCACCGCGTGCGGCGGCGACTGGTGCCCGAAGCCGAAGTAGGCGTGGCTGAAATGGCGGCTGCCAACCTAGCAAACTTCCAGCCAACTCCACCTCCCGCCCGCCGTTCACGTCCGGGACAGCGAAGCTGGGTGACTTGGACGTTTCGGCGGAATAAGCCATGCCGCCATTTCCCCCGGAGACATCTCATGAAGATCATCAGCATTGCGGTCGCCGCCGCGCTTCTCGCCACCAGCGGCGCAGCCGCCGCCCAGAGCGCCAACGACGCGCGCTGCATCCTCCTCGCCAGCGCCTTCGCCAAGCAGGACAAGGATCAGAATGCGCAGAAGCTCGCCGAGGCGACCTTCTATTTCTATCTCGGCCGGGTCGCCAGCCAGGAGACGGCTACCCAGCTCAAGACCTTGTTCGCGGCGCAGGCCAAGACGCTTACCGACGCGACCGCCGGCGAGGGCATGAACAATTGCGTCAAGGACTTTCAGGGCAAGATCGAGTTGATCAACAGCCTCGCCGGCCCCCCGCCCGCGCCGGCCCCGACGAAGAAGTAGGTGGCGCGGGAGCCGCGCCCGTCTTCCGTCGAACAGGCCGGCCGCCGCGTCTATTCGGCATGGCGGCGGGCCTCGGCTTTGCGATAAGCTGCGCTTTGTCCGCTTCAGGAGAGGACAGATTGCGTAGGCGTCGCCCCGCTTTGCTTGTCGCGCTCGGTCTGGTGCTTGCAGGCCCGGCGCAGGGCGCGTCCGTTGCCGACCCGCCGAAGATCGGCAAGCCGCGGCCGGCGCCCGCGACTCCTCCCAACGTCCCGCCGCTGCCGCCGGCGACCTTCGATCCAACGCTCGCCGTCGGCGGGAATGAGGTGAAAGCGCGGGAGATCGATACGCGGCTGAGCGTCGACGTCCACGTCAACGGCCGCGGCCCCTATCATTTCATCGTCGACAGCGGCGCCGATACGTCGGTCGTCGGCGTCGGCGTCGCCCGCAGCCTGCAACTTCCGCTCGGCACGCCGGTCGTGCTCAACGGGATGACCGACCGCAACATCGTCGACCGAGTCAAGGTCGATCAGCTGACCGTCGGCACCAACACCATCGACAATCTCGAGCTTCCAGCGCTTCGCGAGGTCGATGTCGGCGGCGACGGCATGATCGGCATCGACGCGCTCGTCCAGCAGCGGCTGATGCTCGATTTCGAGAAGCATCTGATCAAGGTCGAGGATGCGCGCCTGCCCGAGCCTCACGAGCCGGGCGAGATCGTCATCCTCGCGCGCCGCAACCGCGGCCAGCTAATCCTCACTCACGTCAAGGCGGCCGGCTACGACCTCGACGCGATCATCGACACCGGAACCGAGATTACGATCGGCAATCTCGCGCTCCGCAACGAGCTCATCCGTGCCGGCAACCGCAACAAGATCCTGACCGTGTCGGTGGTCGGGGTGACCGGCGCCACGCGCAAGATGGACGTGGCGCGGATCGGCGAGCTCGTTCTCGGGCCCGTGGTGCTCCGCGATGTGCCGATGGCCTTTGCCGACGTGCCGCCGTTCAAGATGTTCGGCCTCGCCGATCAGCCGGCGCTGCTGCTCGGGACGGACATACTCGAGACGTTCCGGCGCATCTCGCTCGACTTCCGCGGCCGCAAGGTCCGGTTTCAGCTGCGGCATTGCGACGATTCGGTCACCATCAGCTTCGATCCGGACAATGCGACGCGGCTTTCGGCGAGCGCCGGCCACCAGGAAGTCTGCCAGCGATGAAGGGGCGGCAATTGGCGATCGTTCTCGCTTTCCCGGCGCTCGTGGCGTCGGCCGTGCAGGCGCAAGATGCATCGCCCGCAGCGGATCAGCCGATCGTCGTCACCGGACAGAAGGATACGCCCAGGGCGGTCGAGGAGTTCGTGAAATCGCTGACTCCGGCCACCTCCGGCGGTCAGCTCAGCCGCTTCGAGCATAATGTCTGCCCGAAGGTGTTCGGCCTTGCGGCGCCACAGGCTGCGGCGATCGAGGGCCGCATCCGCCTGGTTGCCAAAAGCATCGGCATTGCTGTTTCGACCGGCCGCTGCGCACCCAACGTCCTGCTGCTCGTCACATCGGACAAGACCGCGTTCCTGAAGGAACTGCAGCGGCACAGCGCGGACTATTTCGGGCTGGCGGAACGCCAGTTTCGCGACCTCGAGCGATTGCCGGGGCCAGCGGTCGCCTGGCAGGTGAAGGGGCCGATGATGAACGCCGACGGGCAGGACCTCACCGAGGACACGACGCAGGGAGTCGTCGTCAACCGGACGATCGCCCGCTCGTCCCGGATCACCGTTGCGGTCCATCCCCAGTTCGAAACATCGGTCGTGCTG
>DATCJM010000078.1:0-4716 GCA_036562805.1 Sphingomicrobium sp. | reverse complement strand
CTTCAGCAGTGCCAGTAACGGCACCGGCGCCAACTCCTCGACCGCGGCCGAAACCAAGCCCAGCAGCAAGGTACCGGCAGCGAGCTGCGACAAAGGCTTCCCGGCGGTGTCGTCAGCCTCGATGCCCCAGCGGCGAAGAAGCGCGGACACGCGCCCGGCAAGCTGCCTGTCGGGCGTCACGAGCGCCGCAGTCTTGCCCGGCGTCTCCACTGCCTCGCGGAGCGCCAGGGCGATCGCCTGAGCCTCCGCTGCCGTATCGGGAAGTTCGGCGAGACGAATGCCGCTCAAGCGCCGATCCGATGCGCGCAGGCTCTCCCATTTGTGGGAGAAATCCGACGCCGACATGGCATTCGCGACGGCGCGCGAACGCGCCGGCGGCGACGCCGCTCGCCCCGACCAGCGCCAACGCTGCACTTCGTCGCGGTTCACGCCGATGCGGTCGAGCAGGAGCTTGAGGTGGAATTGGGGATGGGTGGATTCGGCGCGACCATTCTCGTCTGGGCCGAGCGCTTCCCATTCTTCCTGTGGAAAGATGTCGGCGAGCCAAAGCCCGGGCAGCACGACCATGCCGTCCCTCATGCGGGCGACCCGACCAACCACCGCCGCAACGGCAGGAGCCGCGGTCGTGATGCCGGCCGCAACCGTAAATCCGGGCGGCGGATCGGCTTTCCACCGGTCGGCCAATCCGTGCAGCAGGCGGTTACGCCGTTCCGCCAGATCGATCATCCCGCGGGCAGCGACCAGATTCGGCCAGGTCGCGTAGATCAGCTCGAGCTTGGCGAGGGACTTCTCCCAATGTTTGGCAAGCTCGGACGTGGCGGCGACCGCTTCGGCAAGCCGCGACGGTTCGACCTGTTCGATCAGCAGCGCATCAAGCGTTCGCGCGAGATCGCCGGCGAGGCGCAGGCCTTCGGCCGAGCCATAGCCCGGAACGAGCGATGCGAGGGTAAGCAAACGCTCGGTAGGATCGATCGCCGGCCGGACCGGCGCTGAATCCAGCACCTCGAATGCGCCGCCGATCCGGTCGTCGATCTCGGGGTCTCCGATCGGAATCAGGCGCGGGAGCAGAAGGCCCTCGCCGCTCGCGCGAACGAACGCATCCGTCACTGCCCGCACGGCACGATTGTTGGGGAGGAGGATGCGGCCCCGCGCAAGGCCCAGCGGTTCCTTGCCGAAGCGGCGGACGATCCCCGCGGCCAAGGCATCCGCAAAGGATCGATGCGACGGGATGGTATAGACGTTGACCCGCTGCGGGTCAGACATTCTCGAGCGCCGTTTCCGTCAGCTCGATGGATTGGGGCGTGCCGACATCGAACCACAAGCCCTGGTGAACCGCGCCGAAGCAACGCCCCTCTTCGATCGCCCGGTCCCACAGGACGTTGGTCGAGAATGGGCCATCCGGCGCGTCTCGCAGCAGGCGTTTTGAGACGATCTGAATCCCGGTGAAGACGAAGGGCGCTACGTGGCTGCGTTCGCGCCGCCGAAGCCGTCCGGAGCGCTCCATGTGGAAGTCGCCCATGCCCTTGTGATTAAGCGCGCGCGCCTGCGGAACGAGCAGCAGAAGTGCATCCATGCGTTCGTCATCCCAATGCGACGCTAGAAGCCGCAAGGTGTCGGCGGGGCCGTCGATCCACAAATTGTCGCTGTTGAGGGCGAGGAACGGATCGCTGTCGATCAGCGGCGCAGCCTTCACCAGGCCGCCCCCCGTCTCCATCAACAGGTCGCGCTCGTCCGAGATCACGACCTCAAGGCCATGGGCGCGGCTCATCAGATGCGCTTCGAGTGCCTCCGCTAGGTAGTGCACGTTGACGACGACCTTCGTGACCCCGGCGAGGCGAAGCTTCTCGAGCACATGGTCGAGCAGTGCCTTCCCGCCGACCTCGATCAGCGGCTTCGGCTTGGTCGCGGTGAGCGGGCGCATTCGCTTGCCGAGGCCCGCCGCCATGATCATCGCCGTGGTCGGCACCTGGGCCGGCACTTCGGCCCTGAGGCGTAGCGCGCGCTTCGCCTGGCTCATGCGGCCTGCTTCCACGGCTCGCGCCGATATTCTGGCGGGATGTTCGCATCGAACCAGTTGCGCACAGGCTCGAGGGTCGGCTGTTCGAGGTCGCGTTCGAGGAGACCCCACATCCGCGGCTGGAAACGGCGGTAGTGCGGCTTGTTGTCGCGCTTCCACAGCCGCGTGAACACGCCGAGGATACGCGTGTTGCGCTGCGCGGCGAGCGCCCAGTAAGCGCGCTCCAAATCTGCGGCGTGGCCGGTCGCCTCGATGTAGCGGTCGATCATCTCCCGCTCGATCGACGGCGGAACGTCGCGGCGCGCATCCTCGAGCACTGAGGCGAGATCGTACGCGGGATGGCCGGACAACGCGTCCTGGAAGTCGAGAAGTCCGAAATGGGCGACTCCGTCCCGGCCCTCGACCAGCATGATGTTCTCGGCATGATAATCGCGAAGGACGGTGACGGGACCGAGCCCGTCACCGGCGACCGGTGCAAGTGCTTCCGACCAAGCGCGCCGATAGGCATCGACGTCGACCTCGGCGCCGACCGCCGGGCAATACCAGTCGGTGAAGAGCTTCACTTCCTCGAGCCATTGGTCGAGGCCGTGCGGCGGCAGCCCAGGCATCGGCGGATGACCGTGAAGATGGACGAGAACGTCAGTCGCGAGCTCGTAAAGCTCGCGCTCGCGCGTCGGGTCCTGATCGAGCGTTTCGCGCAGCCGTGCATTGCCGAAATCGCCGAGGAGAAGCAGCCCCCTCTCGAGGTCGCGGGCGATGATTTCCGGAGCACTAAGCCCGCGCGAAAGCAGCCATTCGGAAACCGCAATGAACGGCCTGGGGTCCTCGTGCGGCGGCGGCGCATCCATCAGGACGGCGCTGCGGTGGCCATCATGGACGCGGAAATAGCGCCGGAATGAAGCATCGCCCGCAAGCGGCACGACGTCGGCCCCTCCCCACCCGCAAGAGGCAAGGAATTCAGAGGCATAAGGCGGGGGCTTCATCGGTCCGTTTTCATTGTGGAGGCCATCGCCCATCCCATGACGGGGGCACCTTGGCTGTCAAGATTCTCTCGCTGCCTTCGCCGAAATCGAGCGACAAAGCGAGCGCATTGCGCCACCAGGCCGCCCCTGCTTTCTCGGGCCATTCGACAAGCAGCACTGTATCGCCCGCGGCATCAAGGCCAAGCTCGTCGATCTCGGAGGGATCCTCGATCCGGTACAGGTCGACGTGCCAGACGGCCGGTTCCAGATCGTCATACGGCTGGAGCAGCGAAAAGCTCGGGCTGGGGACATCGCCCTCGTGACCGAGCCCGATAAGGAAACCGCGCGCGAGCGTCGTTTTTCCAACGCCGAGCGGTCCCGAGAGCGTGATGACATCGCCTGCCCGCGCCACGGCCGCGAGAGCGACGCCTAGCTGCGCGGTAGCTGCCTCATCTGCGAGCCTCATCGCGAGCCGCGTGGAATGCGAAGCGTGACCGTCGTTCCCTCCGCCTTCTTCGAATCGAGCTCGACTGTTCCACCATGCGCCTCGATGAACTGACGCGTCAGCGGCAGGCCGAGTCCCAATGCTGCCTCGCCGCGAAATCCCGGTTCCGTAACCCGGTGAAACCGGTCGAAGACGCGCGCCTGGTCGTCGGAGGAGATGCCGGGGCCGTTATCGGTGATTCGTATCACGGCCTCGCTCTTGTCTCCATCCGCGCTCAGCGAGATGCGGCCCTTCCGATCGGTGTAGGACATTGCGTTCTGAAGCACATGCTCGACGGCTTCGCGCAGCCGCCGCGCATCGCCGAAAACATATCCGGCGGACGGCGAGATTTCGACTTCGAGCTTCTGCGATTTCTCGGCCGCGCGGCCCTTGGCCGTCTCGATCGCCGCCCGGCACAGGCCGGCGACGTCCACGCGCTCCTTCTCGAGCGCGACGCCGCGGGCCTCGCCCGTCGTCAGGTCGAGGACGTCGTTGATAAGCTTCGAGAGCCGATCGACGGATTCGAGGATGGCGGCGACATAGTCCTTCGCCTTGGAGCTCAGGTCACCGGCATAGCCACCGCCCAGCAACTCGGCGAACCCGCCGATCGACGTCAGCGGCGTGCGCAGCTCGTAGCTCATGTTGGCGACGAAATCGGTCTTGACCCGATCGGCCTCCTCGAGAGCCGCCGCGCGCTCGCGAAGCGCAGCCTCGATGCGGCTCGAATCGGTGACGTCGACCATGGTGAAGAGCGCGTTCCCGTCCGGGAGCGGCACTGCGGCGAACTGGAACTGGCGCCCATCGGTCATCGAGATCCGGCCGTTCGCGGACTGGCGTTCGTTGGTGGTCTGCCGGACCATCTCGCGGATCTGCGCCGCGGCGGTCGGATTGACGAGCTTGCGGGCCATCGCAGGCACGAGCTCGTCGACGCGCGGGTGGGTCGTGAGCCAATCCTCGTCGAACTCCCAGTCATCGAGGAAGCGGCGGTTCCACAGGTAAAGCCGGCCGTCGCTGGCGAACACGCTGATCGCCTCGAACAGGTTGTCGAACGTCGCGGCCCTCACGCGCAGCAGAGTGTCGCGAACCGAAGCGAGCCGCAGTTGCTCGGTCCGGTCCTCCAGGAACAGGCGCAGCCCGCCATCGGGAAGCGGCTGGGCGACGACGCGAATGTGATCGCCGTTGGCGAGCGTCCATTCCTCGTCGATCACTTCGTCGGCACTGGTGAACCAGGCGCGGCGCTCTTCCTTCCAGGC
>DATCJM010000077.1:0-1807 GCA_036562805.1 Sphingomicrobium sp. | reverse complement strand
GCGCCACACTCTATTGTGGATAATTTAGTGCCGGCGGCGGCGCGGCGCTGCCGGCGGCACATAGTCGCTCGCTGCCTGGCCGACCGCCTGCTGGATGAAATTCTGGACGTCGACGCGCATGGCGTGGAGCGCATCGGGGTTCAGATAGACCATGTGTCCCGACGGATAGTAGCGGAACTGCAGGTTCTGCTGCTGCGCCGGCTCGAGCATCATGTGGTTGAGGTCATATTCGGTGCCGAAGAACGGCGTCGCCATGTCGTACCACCCGTTGAGCGACAGCACTTTCAGATAGGGATTGGTGCGCATCGCCGCCGACAGGTCGAGTGCAGTATTCGGGTCGTTGAGCGTGAAGCGGACGCCCGGGGCCTTGTGCTTGAAGTCCCACTTGAAGCCGTCGGCGTCGCTCGCGCTCAGGCGGTAGGGCATGTCGGTGGTGTAGCCGAGATCGTTCGCGAGATAGCTCTGCAGAGTCCCGACGAAGGCCCCGCTGATCGCGACGTCGGACGCGTCGAAGTCCGGCGAGTCGCCCGAAGCGCTCGGATCGATGCCCGTGTAGCGCGAATCATAGCGGCCGACGGTCTCGCGCTCGTCACGCAGCAGCTCCTTGCGGAACGAGGACAGGTCGACGCGAAGGTCGGCATTCTCGATGAACTGCGGCGAAAGACCGGTCAGCGCGCTCATCTGCTGCGCGACCTGGTCCTCTTCCTGCTTGCTGATCGTCTGGCCCTTCTCCAGCGCGGCCGAATAGGGTCCTTCGGCGAACGCGCGCGCTTCGGCAGCCGCATCGGCGACCGTCGCCGGCGGGTTCGACATCTTGTGGTGATACCAGGCGGTGGTCGCGTAGCTCGGGATGTAATTGATATAGTCGCGGTCGAGGCCCGGCTGGCGGCGACCGTAGTTCATGATCGACGAGAGCAGGATCACGCCGTTAAGCGCCATGCCGCGCTCCTGGAGCTGGTAGGCGAGCGCGCCCGAACGCGTCGTTCCATAGCTTTCGCCGAACAGGAACTTGGGGCTGTCCCAGCGCGAGAATTTGGTGACATAGCGCATGATCGCCTTGGCGAAGGCATCCGCGTCCTGGTCGACGCCGTAGAAGTCGGCCGGCTTGGCGTCGCCCAGCGGGCGCGAGTAGCCGGTGCCCGGCGCGTCGATGAAGACGACGTCCGTGGTGCCAAGCAAGGTGTCGGGGTTGGGCCCGAAGTTGAACGGCGCCGGACGGAGATATTCCGCGTTGGTCGTCTGGATGCGCATCGGGCCGAACGAACCCATCCGCAGCCACAGCGATGCCGAGCCCGGACCGCCGTTGTAGAAGAAGGTCACGGGCCGGCGCGAACCCGGCACGCCGTCCGCCGTGTCGGCGGTGTAGAAGATGCTCGCCGTCGGCTTGCCCTCGGCATCGCGGATCGTGAGCGTGCCTGCGGTCGCCGTGTAGGGAATGGTGCGTCCGTCCACGATCGCGCTATGCCGCGTCGAGACGGTGCGCTCGTTGACCGGTGCGCCCTGCCATCCGCTCGCTGCTTCCTTGGCGAGATCTTCCTTGTGGAGGTCCTCGACGCTCTTGGTCTTGTCGCCGCCACCGCCACCGCCTCCCGGCGCGGCCTGGGCAAAGGCGGGGGAAACGGCGAGCGATGCAGCGGCACAGAATAGCGAAAGCAGGCGCATGGGCAGCGATTCTCTTGTCTGGAGGTCGAAAACGGAGAGCGGCACCCTGCCAAAAGTTAGTTTCGCGCGGCAACCCTCTTGATCGACGAACGGGCTGGCCTCGTCTGCGAATGCGGGAACACAATTCAGGCGAGCGCGAGCAGGC
>DATCJM010000403.1:0-1753 GCA_036562805.1 Sphingomicrobium sp. | reverse complement strand
ACCACATCCTGGTGGGCAAGGTAGTCAAGGCTAGCTTCGACGCTGGCCTCGATCCTTTGCTTTATTTCCGCGGGCGTTATCGACGGCTGCATTTCGACTAAGGCAGGCCTCTACTCGACGGAGCGGATTGCGAGCGCGCGCCCAACTGATATCCCCATCCCGACGGATTTTCGGGGAGGGGTAAGTGAATCGTCGTTTGAGGGCCGCGGCCCTATCCACCGCCGCGGCATGCATATTCTGCGCCGTCGGCGGTCATGCTCAATCGCCTGCCGGCAGCCAGCCGATGCTTACGCAGCCGAGCCTGTCCGCGGACGGATCAATGATCACGTTCGCGTCCGGAGGCGACATCTGGGAAGCGCCGAGCGAGGGCGGCGTTGCTCATCTTCTGGTCTCGGGCCCCGCAGACGATTTCCGCCCGCTCTATTCGCCCGACGGGCGCAAGCTCGCTTTCA
Organism: Sphingomicrobium sp.; assembly: GCA_036562805.1. Classification (GTDB taxonomy): domain Bacteria; phylum Pseudomonadota; class Alphaproteobacteria; order Sphingomonadales; family Sphingomonadaceae; genus Sphingomicrobium. Next base: position 1,301 of record DATCJM010000403.1, on the reverse strand, counting down.
ATTCGACGCGCGGCGGCGCGACGAACATCTACGTGCTCGACCTGACCTCCGGCGCGATCACCCGCCTCACCTATGCCGAGGCGAATGAACAGCTCGACGGCTGGTCCAACGACGGCAGGTGGATCTATTTCACCACCAACGGCAACGACGTCGGCCGCCGGACCGACATCATGCGCGTCGCGGCGACCGGCGGCACGCCGGGCGAGATTAGCGCCGAGCGCTATTTGAACGAGTTCGAATCCTCGCCGTCGCCGGCGGGCGACAAGGTCGTCTTCGCCGCGTTCGGAATCAGCGGCAGCCAGTGGTGGCGGCACGGCAGCTCGCACATCGACCAAGCCCAGCTGTGGATGAAGTCGATCGACCAGCCGACCGGCTATGTGCGCCTCGCCGCCGACCCGTCGCGCCATGCCTGGCCGATGTTCGATCCGTCGGGCCAGTCGGTCGTCTACATGTCCGACGCCGGCGGCGCCGAGAATCTGTGGCGCCTGCCGCTGTCGGCGGGAGCGCAGCCGCAGAAGCTGACGAACTTCACCGATGGGCGGCTGCTCTACCCGGCAATGGCGCATGACGGCAGCGCGATCGTCTTCGAGCGCGGGATGCAGGTCTGGCGGCTCGACCTCAAGACCGGACAGGCGGCGCCGGTGCCCCTCACGCTTCGCGGCGCGCCCGCCGACGACAGCGTCGACCATCGCCGGCTCGATCGCTTCACCCGCCTTGCGACCTCGCCCGACGGGCAGAAGATTGCGGTCATCGGTCACGGCGAGGTCTTTGCCACCACCGCGAAGGACGGCGGCCCGGCGCAGCGGATCACGCGCACCGTCGCGGCGGAGGACGAGGTGAGCTGGTCGCCGGACTCGCGGCGGCTGATCTACGTGACCGAGCGCGGGACCGACCGGCTGCTCGCCGAATATGACGTGGCGAGCGGACGCGAGACGATGCTGACGTCGGCAGGCAATGCCTCGGTCCCGGTCTATTCGCCCGACGGCAAGTCGATCGTCTACGTAATGAATGACCGCGACCTTCGCCGGATGACCCTCCCGCGGCCGGGCGTCGCGCTCGGCGATCGCCTGCTCTTCAGCGGCGAGCTCAACACCGACAGCGACGGGCCGCAGCCGGTCTGGTCGCCCGATGGCGCCTGGATCGCATTCCCGATCACGGATTCGAAGTCGTTCACGCAGATCGAAGTGATCCCGGCTGCGGGTGGATCGGCGCGCCCGGTGAGCTTCCTTGCGAACGGGCAGATGTCGAAGATCAACTGGTCGCCGGACGGCAAATTTCTGCTGTTCGACAGCGGCCAGCGC
>DATCJM010000398.1:0-12542 GCA_036562805.1 Sphingomicrobium sp. | reverse complement strand
GCCCTAAAGGGCGGCGCCAACGATGGCTAGCGGCATGGCGCTTGGATCGCCAATCGCGGTGCTGCCGCCAACATCATGCAGCAACAGCTGCGACACCCATCCAGACGGCCATGGCGATCATCATCAGGTTTTCCGTCAATGAGACGAAGCCGAGCGGGACGTTGCTCGACCCGCCGACGCAGGCGCATTTCAGCTCCCGTCGGTCGATGTATACGGCCTTGAACACGGACACCGCTCCGATCGTCCCGATGATCAGTGCTAATGGGGCGGCGAGCCATGTCAGCGCGCCTGCGAGCATGAGGATGCCCGCAAGACCTTCAGCGAAGGGGTAGATGTAGCTGTAAGCCACCCATCTCTTCGCAAGCAGGTCGTAATTGAGGAACATCGTCGCGAAGGTCTCGACATTTTGCAGCTTCAGAAGCGACAGGACGATCATCGACATCGCGATGAACCACATCGCAGCGCGGATCGCGAGGATGCTGCCCGTCACCGCGTAGCTCGCAGCCATCGCCATCAGCGCTGTGATCGTGAAGAGCACGATCACCGGGCGGTAAGTGGTGGCCTTGGGATCTGCGACGCGCTTGCCAAGCAAGCGTCGCACGTCGTCGTAACCGCCGATGCGCTTGCCACCGATGAACACCTGCGGGGTCGTCGGCACCCCGTGTTTGGCCTTGAACGCGTCCGTCTCTTCGCGCGTCGCTAGATAATGGTCCTCGACCTGGTAGCCCGACCGCTTGAGCAGGTCCTTGGCCTTGAGGCCGTAGGGACACGTATGGGCGGACATGACCATCCGGTACAGAACCGCATCTTTCGTAGCTGTTGGATGATTGGCCACATCCGACATTTCACCTCTCCGTTGTGATCAAGTCGGCACTCATATAGGGACCGTACTATGGTACGGAATCAAGGGGTTTCCTCGCTCACCATCGGCAAGCTCGCCACCGCCGGAGGCGTGGGCGTCGAGACCATCAGATTTTATCAGCGTACCGGTCTTCTGCAGCAGCCAACGCGCGAAAGCGGAATCAGACGCTACGGCAGTGACGACTTGCGGCGGCTGCGGTTCATTCGGCAGGCCCAGACAGCGGGCTTCACCCTCCACGAGATCAAGGAGCTTCTCGACCTCGATGCTCGCGACGATCGTCCTCGCGCACGCGAGCTTGCCCAGGCTCGCATCGCTGCGCTGGACAAGAAGATCGGCGAGCTGGAACGCGCGCGTGACGCGCTTAGGCGCCTCGCTGTGGAGTGCGGTCAGGCGAGCAGCGCGCCGTGCCCAATCCTGACGAGTTTCGACGTTTGAACCACCACAACGAAACTCAGTTGCGGCAGCTTGCTAACCAATGATAATTATCGGAAGATAATGACCGAAAGTCAATGACTTAAGACAAATTTTAACCATGCTCCGGAACTCGTTGGAAACCCATCTGGCAGTACCACTTCGGACCTGCCCGGACAGGCAGAGGGCATCCGCCCGGGAACCAGGAGTGAAGACCATGAGCAAGTTTCTGAAGCTGATTAAGAACGAGAAGGGCGCGACCGCCATCGAATATGGCCTGATCGCGGCCCTGATCGCCGTTGCTGCCATCGGTGCGATGCAGGGCATCGGCAACAAGCTGAATTCGACGTTCAACAACGTTTCGAAGTCGCTCGGCTAAGACGCACTATTTTCGCAACTTGGGTCCAACGGGGGCGGCGGTGCCGAAAGGCGCTGCCGCCCTTTCCATTTCGGTCATCGAAAGCCGAGATCGCCGAACTGGTCCATTCGCCGTGGCGCAATGATCAAACCATCGACGCCGGGCGTCTCGAGGACGAACCGCAGCGCTGCCTCGGCAATGCTCCGTCCACAAGCTTCGGCCGATTTCCGCAACGTCTCGATCGCTCCGAAGCATTCGGCGTTGAGATAGGTTGAATAGATTTCGCGCGCATGGGCGAGACGGCTGCCTCGCGGCGGTTCCTCGTTCAGCCGATACTTGCCGGTGAGCAAACCGCCGGCGAGTGGGCTGAAGGCGGTGTAGCGCAGGCCGTGCCGCGCGCAGTAGGGCATCAGCGCCTGGGCATCGGCGGTCGCCAGCAGATTATACTCGTTCTGCACATACTCGAAGCGACCGGCGAGTCTTGCGGGGCACAATCGACCCACTTCTTCGACGTCCGAAAGCGACGCATTGGAAACTCCGAAGCGATCGATCTTGCCCGCCTCGACCGCGTCGGACATCGCGTCGAGCGTTTCTTCCAGCGGCGTCACGCCGTCGAACTCGTGGATATAATAGAGATCGATCCGTTCGACGCCGAGCCTCTGCAGGGACTGATCGAGGTGCAGGGCGATTTGACGCGCGCTCAGCGGCGTTTCGCCTGGCGGACAGCCGTTTGGGTTGCCGACCTTCGTCGCGATCTGCGCTTGGTCGATGAAGGATGCGCCCTGCCGCCGCAGCCATTTGCCGAGGACGAACTCGCTCGCACCGCCGCCATAGGTGTTGGCGGTGTCGAAGCGGCGGATGCCCACTTCGCGAGCGTGGTCGAGCAATTGCAATGCCTGCGCTTCATCATCGCCGACATCGCGCAGGCTCGGCGACGACCCGATCCCGCCGAAATTGCCGCAGCCGAACACGATCCGTTGAATGTGGCTCTGGTTCAGCATTTCGCTTCCTCGCAACTCCTATCGCCGAGCTGCCATTGCGGACGCTGGCTCTAACCTCATAAGCTCTTCGCATGCGCATCGCCGTCGTCGCTCCGAGCTGCCCGCTGAAACAAGAAGCTGCAGAGCGTGTGCAGGCGATTGTCGACGAGCGCGGCGACTGCGAGGTGATGATCCATCCGCAATGCTTCCTCGTCGACGGTCATTTCGCGGGACCCGACGATGCGCGGCTCGCCGCACTTCGCCAAGTTATGGCCGATCCGACCTACGACGCCATCTGGTTCGCGCGCGGGGGCTATGGTTCGAACCGCATCGCGGAACAGGCCGTCGCAAACCTGTCCGAATCCGCGGGTCGCAAGGTTTACCTGGGCTACAGCGACGCAGGCTTCCTCCATGCCGGCCTTTTCAAAGCCGGCCTCGAGGTTGCCTGGGGACCGATGCCTCAGGACGTGCTGCGCGGCGATCACGGGCTGGAGGCGGGCGAGGCGGCGGTTCACCGGGCGCTCGATTGGCTGGTTCGGCGCGACTCCGCGGCTTTGGAGCCGGCACTCGAAGGGCCCGCAATGGCCTTCAACCTCACGGTCTTGTCCAACCTGCTCGGAACGCCGCTCGAGCCCGACTTCACCGGCGTCGACCTGCTGATCGAGGAAGTCAGCGAGCAGCTCTACCGGATCGACCGTACGATGTTCCATGTGACGGCCAGCCCCAACATTCGCCGTGCGGCGCGAATTCGCCTCGGGAGGGTTAGCGACGTGCTCGCCAACGACCCGGAATTCGCGGTCGATGCAGTATCGATTGTCGAGGATTGGTGCGGACGCGCGGGCATCGCCTTCGCGGGCCGTGCCGACATCGGCCATGACGCGGACAACCGCGTGGTTCCCTTTGGCTCGCAAAATCGCTGAATTCCCCTCTGCAACGGCATTGCAAACGTGACAGAGTTGCGCTCTATCAAGTTTGGAACAACAGGAGGGCCTGATGGCACAAGGAACTGGTCGTAAAGCAGGGGGCGGACTGGCTCGCCCGGTTCAACCGTCGGCGGATCTCGCCAAGATCACCGGCAATCAGCCGCTGCCGCGGAGCCAGGTGGTTTCGAAGGTGTGGGACCACATCCGGAAGAACAACCTGCAAAACCCGCAAAACAAACGGGAAATCATGGCCGATTCGACCCTCAAGCCGATCTTCGGCGGCAAGGACCGGGTCAGCATGTTCGAGATGAACAAGCATCTCTCGAACCACCTGAAATAAGCTCAGGCCTTCGGGGGGCGAGAAGGGGATCCGCGTTCGCGGGTCCCCTTTTTCATGTGGATAAGTCGCGACTCGGACGATGCTCGGTCAGCCGCGCCACAAGCCGTCGAGCCTCTCCTGCGTCACCGGGAAGCCCAGATGCGATGGAATGGTGATGAATTTCTCACCGTCGCGCTCCTCCACCCACGGTGTCACCGGCTCGATCGGATGAGCGAGAGCGTCGGCGCGAACCGCGTCGAAGCTCGCATGCTGCGCGAGCCGCTCGAGCGTCCGCCGGGTGGGGAAGATCAGCCGTGCGCCGCCCGCCGCTTCGCGCTCCAGGACTGACGCGGCCGTCATCCATTCGGCGCCCGCGCACTCCCCTTCGACGACTTGCGGTCTCCATTCGCCGTGAGGGCAGCGAGCGATCAGGAACAAGGTGTCGAACCGCCTGACCGCGTGGAATTTCGGGACCCAGCGGGCGAACGGTGTCAGCGCGCCCGGATCGATACTGAGGCCGCTCGCATCGAGCAGGTCGGCAAATTGTTCGTCCGCGATCAGCGCTGCCTGGAGCGCAAGCGCATCCGCTGCATCGGGGGCGGGGGACAGCGCAACCGGTACCGCCGTTTCCTCGACTGTCTCGCGAACGGCGGCAACGAACGCAGCGTCCATTCCCAATCTGGCAGCGAGCGCTCGGTCGGCCTCGTCGATACGACCGCCGGGAAAAACGAGCGCGCCTGCGGCGAAAGCCATGCCGGCCGCGCGCTCGACCATCAAAAGCTCGGACGCGCCGCCGACCCGATCGCGAACGACGATCAACGTGGCGGCGGGGATTGCGTCCTCGGACATGGCGCGGACCTAGGCGCGGCGCCGCCAAAGAAAAAGCCGCCCGATGTCGACAGGACGGCTTCTCCTCGCTCGTTCTGGCGCGCGTTACATCGCGTCGATGTTGTTCTCGACCGCGTCGGTCGGGTTGACCGTATTGTCCTCGGCTGCAGCATTTTGGTCCTGCATGTTGCCGAGTGCCTGGTCCTGGGCATTGTTCGCCGCGTCGTTAGCCAGGCCGTTCAGATCCTCGGCCGCGGGCTGGTTGAGCTCGGCGTTGTTCACGGCGTCCTGGTTGTTGTTGTTGCAGGCGGCGAGGCCGAACGCGGCCGAACCGCTCAAGATCAGGGTAAAAGCTAGCTTTTTCATGTATTTATCATTCCAAATGTCGGGATGAACGTCAATAGCAATAACAGCCGCATGCTTGAGATTCGAGGGCAAAATGCTTATCTGGGCAGCGCCGGGCAACCGGCTACGTCGGTAGACGGTCAGGTGGAATAGGCACTTCGGACCCGGGGGGCAGTACCCCGGCGCCTCCACCATCAAGGGCGCGTTCGCGCCATTGTTGATGGGGGCGAAATAGGATCGACGAGTGCAATAAAGGCCCGATTGCCGATCGGATTGAGCCACCGTGACGGCTCATTCACACAAGTGCCAACGATAACGAGGCGCTCGCTCTTGCTGCGTAACTGACGGCCTAACGGTCTGAAGTTACAAAGCTAAAGCGCGGTCGGACCCCACCGGGCAACAGAAGGGGATTCCAGCGGTTCGGGGAGCACCGGGCAACAGAAGCTCCCCACTTCTTTTCGCCTCCGTTCCGATGCGGTAAACGGCCGCGAGGGGGCGCTAATGCATCACTGGACCCGTCGAATGCTGGCGCTCGCGGCGCCGCTGTTGCTAACCGGCTGCCTGTGGGGACCGGGCAAGTTCAGCTCGGACCTGGCGCTGCGCAAGGATGGCAGCTTTGTCCTCGATTATCGCGGCGAAATCGTGCTCGAGACCGCCGAAGCGATGGCGAAGCCGCCGTGGACTGCATCGATGGCGCATTGCATCGGCGATGACGCAAAGGGGCGGACCTGCACGCCTGCCGAGGCGGCCGAGCAGCGCGAAGCCTATGAAAAGAAGCGCGAGGACGACGAAAAATCGGCGAAGGCGTTTGGCCTCCCCGGCAGTGACGAGGAATCCAACCGTGCGTTCGCGGCGAAGCTGATGAAATATGCCGGATGGCGATCGGTCACCTACGCCGGGAAGGGCGTGTATAACGTCGACTATCACATGGAAGGCCGGCTGACGCAGGACTTCGCCTTCCCGATGATGCCCGACAACGATATCGTCATCCCCTTCATAGCGCTTCGGAGGCGGAGCGACGGCGCGGTGCTCGTCGATGCGCCGGCGCTGACCGGCGGAATGAACATGTTCGGACCGATGGCGGAGCAAGGCGGAAGCGACGTCAAGGGCCCTCCGTCCCGCGCGCAAGGCCGCTTCACGGTTCATACCGATGGGCAGATCGTCACCAACAACAGCGAGGACGGGCCGTCGCCGGACCCGCTCGGGCAGCAGGTCCACTGGGACATTTCACCGGGTTCGAACAAGGTCCCGGAGACGCTGGTCCGGCTTTAGCGGCGCCGCAGTTCGTCCCTGATCTCGGTTAGCAGCTCGATCTCGGTCGGTCCGGCGACCACTTCCGGCTCGTCGCGCCTGCGCATCAGCTTCGTCGCCCAGCGAACCATCAGGAAGATGATGAACGCCAGGATCAGGAAACTGACCACTTCCGTCACGAACTGGCCCCAGCCGAGCACCGGAGCGCCCGCTTTCTTGAGCGCGGCATAATCCTTCATCGACCCGTGATAGTCGGCGGGAACCGGACCGAGCAGCAGGAAGTGGCTCGAGAAATCGAGGCCGCCGAACACCTTGCCGACGATCGGCATGATGATGTCGTCGGTCAGGCTGGTCACGATCTTGGCGAAAGCCGCGCCGATGATCACGGCAACGGCCAGGTCGAGAACATTCCCCTTGGCGATGAATGCGCGGAAATCCTTCAGCATGGCATTCCCCTTTTTAACGGCCATCGATCCCTTTAGCCCAATTCCATCCGCACGGCAGCATTGCCGCTGTATTGCTGCCGTAAGACAGCATCTTGAACGCGAACGGCCGTGGGGCTACCTATCCGGCACCTGACGCGATCCTAAGGGGACATTCAATGACCGCGCTTGCCCGTTCCGCTCCCGCCTTTCCGCTGAAGCGAGCCATCCTTGCTGTCCTTGCCGCGCTCAGCTTGGCGAGTTGCGGCATCAACAGCGTCCCGACGTCGGAGGAGAACGTCAACGCCAAGTGGGGCGATCTACAGGCAGATTATCAGCGCCGCGCCGATCTCATCCCGAACCTCGTGGCTACGGTGAAAGGCTATGCGCAGCAGGAGAAGTCGGTCCTGGTCGAGGTCACGCAGGCGCGCGCCGACGCGACGAGCGTGCACTTGAGCACCGCGGACCTGAGCGACCCGGCGAAGGTGCAGGCGTTCAACGAGGCACAGGGCCGGCTGACCCAGGCGATCATCCCGCTGCAGCGGCTGCAGGAAGCCTACCCGGACCTCAAGTCCAACCAGAACTTCCTCGCGCTTCAGGACCAGCTGGAGGGCACGGAGAACCGCATCAATGCGTCCAGGCGCGATTATAACGAGGCGGTTCAGCAATATAACACGCTGATCCGCACCTTCCCGACCGCGATCGGCGCCAAGGTTTTCTATGGCGCCAAGCCCAAGGTTCCGTTCGAGGCAGCCTCCGCGGCGCAGACTGCGCCGACGGTCAATTTCAACGCGAGCTGAAGTGAAGCAGCTCATCGCGGTCCTGTGGCTGGCGCTGTTCGCGCTGGCCACGCCGTCGGCGGCGCAGACCTTCCCGCCGCTGACCGGCCGGGTGGTCGACCAGGCGCATTTGCTTTCGCCCACGCAGGTCGTCGACCTCTCGAGCAAGTCGCAGGCGCTCGAGGCGCAGAGCGGTCGCCAGTTCGTCATCGCGACGGTCAACAGTCTCGAAGGCTATCCGATCGAGGATTACGCCTACCGGCTCGGCCGCGCGTGGAAGATCGGCTCGGCGAAGAACAACGATGGCGTCCTCCTCCTCGTCGCGCCGAATGAGCGCAAGGTATGGATCGCGACAGGCTACGGCGCCGGCGGCTTCCTCACCGACGCCATGTCCGGCCTGATCATCCGCGAGAACATCCTGCCGCACTTCAAGCAGAGCCCGCCGGACTATGGCGGTGGCATCGAGGCCGGTGCGGACGCGATCATCAAGCAAATGACGCTGCCGCCGGACGAGGCGCAGAAGAACCTCCAGCAGGCGCAACAGGCCCAGGACCAGCGGCAGCATTCGGGCGGCAATCCGCTGCCGGTTTTCTTCTGGATGATGATCTTCGTTTTCGTGATCCTGTCCCACTTCCGCCGGCGCTACGGGAGGCGGTATCGAACGCGCTCAGGCGGCATTAGCCCGTGGGTGACGCTGTGGGCGCTCAATTCACTCAGTCGCGGCTCGCGCGGCAGCTCGTGGGGCGGTGGCGGCTGGGGCGGCGGCGGCTTCGGGGGAGGCGGCGGGTTCGGTGGCTTCTCGGGCGGCGGTGGCTCGTTCGGCGGCGGCGGCGCCGGAGGCAGTTGGTGATCCGCGAGATCTCGGCCGCGGACCGCGAGAAGATCGCCGCGGCGATTGCTGGCGCGGAAGCGAACACGAGCGGCGAGATCGTCGCCGTCGCGACCCCGATCAGCGATGCCTATCACGATGTCGCGCTTCACTGGGCGCTCGTGCCGCTGTTCGCGGTCCTCGCCTGGGCAGCGTGGCGGCCGACCGCGCTTGTCTGGTGGTACGACCTGCTGTTCGGGGGCTGGTCGCCGGACCCAACGATGAGCCAGCTGCTCACGCTGCTGATGTTCTTCGCGGCGCTGAAGTTCACGATTGCGCTCCTCATCCTCAAATGGATGCCGCTGCGGCTTTTCCTGACACCGGGCGCGACCAAGCACCGGCGCGTTCGGCGCCGAGCAATCGCGATCTTCCAGGCAGCGGCGGCGGGGCGGACCACCGGCCGCACCGGCATCCTCATCTATCTCTCGCTCGCCGAACGGCGCGCCGAGATCATCGCCGACGAAGCGATCCTCGAGCTTACCGACGATCATACATGGGGTGAGGCGATGCAGTCGCTCATCGAACATGTCCGCGAGGGCCGCGTCGGCGACGGCATTTGCGCCGCGGTCGAGCGCGTGGGCGCGGTACTCTCGGAGAATTTCCCGCGTTCAGCGCAGGACTCGAATGAAATACCGGACAAGCTGATCGAACTATGAATCTCGACGACCTGCCGCCCCCGGAAGTGATGTGGGCCGGCAAATATGTTCGGATCCTCAAGCGCGACCGATGGGAATATGCGAGCCGCACGAACAACATCGGGGCGGTGGTCATCCTTGCTGAGGTCGACGGCAAAATGATCCTGATCGATCAGCCCCGCGTTCCGCTCGACTGCCGCTGCATCGAGCTCCCCGCAGGGCTCGTCGGCGACGAGGATTCCAGCGCCACCGTCGAAAGCACCGCGATCAAGGAGCTCGAGGAAGAAACCGGCTACACCGCGGAACGCGTCGAACGCCTCGGCGAATTCTACGCCTCGCCCGGCATGGTCTCCGAAGGCTTCACGCTGGTCCGTGCGCGTGGACTCCGCAAAGTGGGCGATGGTGGCGGTGACGATAACGAGGACATCAACGTCCACCTCGTTCCTCGCGCCGAGATTACGAATTTCATCGAGCAGAAGCGCGCCGAAGGCTTCGGTGTCGACGTGAAGCTGCTGCTGTTCCTGAATTTCTGACTCGCCGCGCCATTTGCGGGACGGATGCTGAAACCAGTTCGCCTGTCACTCGGTTGAGGTCGCATGGCTCGGCTCGTGCATCTCTCCGACCTCCACTTCGGCGCTCACGACGAGCTTCTCGTGGACGCGGTCGAAGCCAGGGTCGACGAGCTCAAGCCCGATCTCGTCGTCATCAGCGGCGATTTCACCCAACGGGCGAAGACAGAGCAGTTTCGCGATGCCTGCCAATTCCTGGAGCGGCTCCAGGACAGCGGCCACGAAGTCCTCGGCGTTCCGGGCAATCACGATGTTCCACTTTACGACGTTCTACGCCGCTTCCTGTCTCCGCTCGCCCGCTACCGGCGCTTCATCGACGACAGCCTTTGCCCCTTCGTAGAGCTTCCCGGCCTAACCGTCCTCGGTATCAACACCGCCCGTTCGCTGACCTTCAAGGACGGCCGGATCAACCAGGACCAGGTCGCCTTCATCCGCGACACGTTCGCGCGGACGCCGCGCGATTCCTTCCGCGTGCTGGTCACGCACCACCCCCTCTTCGCGCTCGAAGTCGAAGGCCAGATGGCGCCGGCGATCGGCCGACAGGAGCTTGCGCTCGATGCGATCCAGGAGGCCGGCGTCGACCTGCTTCTCGCGGGGCACAACCACCATGCGTCGAGCCACAGCGCGAGCGATCTCGTGACGAGGGCCGGCGGCGCGCTCGTCGTCCAGGCGGGCACTGCGACCTCGACGCGAGTTCGAGAGCAGGAGCAGAGCTTCAACGTGATCGACGTCGCCGATGCGTCGGTTATGATCACCGTCAACGCATGGAGGGACGACCGCTTCGTCGCGCTCGATGCCCAACGCTATTCGTGGGAGGAGGGCCACTGGCGGATCATGCCGACGGCGGAGCCGGCGCACTGACCTTGTCGACGGCGCCGGGCTGCGACTAGAGCGGCGCGATGAGTCTGCCCGATAATTTCGCCCTGGAAGAGTTCGTCCGCCGAGTGCTCGCGGAGGATCTCGGCCGCGGCGGCGACGTGACGTCCAAGGCGACTATCCCGCCCGACGCCCGCTTCACTGCCGAAATGAACGCCCGGCAGGCGATGACGGTCGCGGGACTGGACATCGCGGCCGCATTCTTCCGCGAGCTCGATCGCGAAGTGGATATCGATCAGCCGGTCAGGGACGGCGACGGGGTAACTCACGGGACCACGATCATGCGCCTGGCCGGCAATGCGCAGGCGATGCTGACGGCTGAACGATCCGCGCTGAATACGCTTCAGCATTTGTCGGGGATCGCAACGCTGACTCGCCGCTATGTCGATGCGATCGAGGGCACCGGAGCCGTCCTCCTCGACACCCGCAAGACCCTTCCGGGACTACGCGTGCTCGAGAAATATGCGGTGAGGATGGGCGGCGCGCAAAATCACCGGATGCGGCTCGACGACGGCTTGCTCATCAAGGACAATCATGTCGCCGTGTGCGGCGGCGTTGCGGAAGCAGTGCGCCGCGCGAAGGCGGCGAATATGGGGCTGCCGGTGCAGGTCGAGGTCGATCGTATCGATCAGATCGAACCTGCGCTCACGGCGGGTGCCGACCGCCTTCTACTGGACAATATGGATCCTGGGCTGCTGCGCGAAGCGGTCGGTCTGGTTCACGGCCGAGTCCCGCTCGAAGCATCGGGGGGCGTAACCCTCGAAACCATCCGTTTCCTCGCCGAGACCGGGGTCAACTTCATCTCGCTCGGGCGCATCACTCAATCCGCGCCCGCGGTCGACATCGGGCTCGATTATGCGCTGACTCGTTGAACCGGCGGAACGACATTCATCGGCCCGACAGGAATCAGGGAGCAGCACCAAAAATTGAGTCGGCCCGCGCGTCCTTGCGGCCGATGCGCTCAATCGAGGAGTGTTTCGATGAAAAAGTTGATCGCACTTGCGCTCTCCACCGCCATCATCGTCCTTCCGAGCGTCGCCGGCGCGCACGACCGGCACCATGACGGCCAGTGGAGCAATTATCGCTACGATCGCCACCACAGCTATCGCACTTTTGTCTACGGCGGCGGTGGCTATTACGGTTACGGCTATCGTTATGCCTATCCGCGCTCGCGGACAGTGATTTCTATCGGCTATCCGTCTTATTACGGCGGCTATGGGTACGGTTATCCGTACGGCTACGGCTACCCAGCTTATGGCTACGGTTATCCCGCTTACGGCTATGGTTATGGGTACCCCGCTTACGGCTACGGCTATGCGCCCTATGGCTATCGCGCGGGCTATTACGGCTGCGGCAATCCGGCTGCCGGCGCCGTCGCGGGCGGGCTCGCGGGTGCCGTGATCGGCAGCGCAGTGACGGATCATGGCGGCATTCATCGCACCCGCTATGGCTATCGTTACCGCAACGGGAACGGCGCCGCCGGCGCGATCATTGGCGGCGTTCTCGGAGCGGCCGTGGGCAGCGCTGCCGCCTCGGGCAATTGCTACTGATTGCATCGAACTGGCGCACAATGACGCGGCCGTGGAACCACCCGCGGCCCCGGTCACTTTTTTCGCGCATTGTTGACGAACGGCTCCTATATGAGGCGCCGAACGGCGTGAGTGCGCGCGAGGAGACCGTTTTTGTTCAAAGGGCTGAAGCCAATCCTCTACGGTGGACGCGAGGTCTGGCCGCTGGTCGAAGGCGGCAAAGGCGTCAGTGCGACCAACCACGCAAGCTCCGGCGCCTGGGCTGCCGCAGGCGGCATCGGAACGGTCTCCGCCGTCAATGCCGACAGCTATGATGCCGAAGGCCGCATCATCCCTCAGGTGTACGAGGCGCTGACCCGCCGCGACCGGCACGAAGAGTTGATCAAATATGCGATCGACGGCGCCGTCGCCCAGGTCCAGCGCGCCTATGACATCGCCAGCGGCAAGGGCGCGATCAACATCAACGTGTTGTGGGAAATGGGCGGTGCGCAGCGCGTCCTCCACGGCGTTCTCGAGCGCACGAAGGGTCTCGTCAGCGGCGTCACCTGCGGCGCCGGCATGCCCTACAAGCTAAGCGAGATCGCCGC
>DATCJM010000393.1:0-1880 GCA_036562805.1 Sphingomicrobium sp. | reverse complement strand
GCGCCTGCATTTCTTTGCGCGCCGTAATCTCGTCCGTGGCAGAAGGCTTGCGCGGTGCAGGAGCCTGTGCGGGCTTTGGAGCCGGCTTCGGCGCCTCGGCGACGGGCTCGGGCTTCGGTGCTTCGGCCGGCGGCGCCTCGCCGGGGCGGCCGAGGATGCGCCGCTTCTTGACCTCGACCACGACCGTGTTCGAGCGCCCGTGACTGAAGCTCTGCTTCACCTTGCCGGTCTCGACCGTGCGCTTGAGGCCCAGCGGCGGCCGGGTTCCAAGCTTCGGCTTTTCGGTCTGGTCTGCCATTCTATTCCTTCGTCAAATCTTCGTCAGCCGAGTGTATCCCCAAGGCGGGTTCTCCACCTTCAAGACCACGTTCCGGGCCAGTGAAAGCCAGCCACCGGGCAAGCGCGTGTCGGACACGCGAAGCGGCGGCGGGATCGGTCAGGGCGACATGTACCACATTTTCGCGGCCAAGCGCCAATGACAAGATAGTGCGCGGCTCGGGGAATATCAGCCCCTGGGGACCCCCTCCGCCGACGCGCCAAGCTTGATCGAGCGCCTTGCGGCCGTCTTCGCCGGCATCGGCTGCGTGGATGAGGAGATGGACCTTGCCTGACCGCGCGGCGGTCTCGACCCGATCGGCGCCGTTGATGAGCTTGCCCGAGCGCGCTTCCATGCCGAGCCGGTCGAGCGCATTTTGGCGGAGCGCTGCCTCGGTTCGCTCGCCAAGATCGGCGGGAACCGCAACGGCATTCGACTTGAACGCGCGCTGCAACGCGCCCTTGAGCTTGCCCCTGCCGTTGGCCTCGTCGAGCTCAGCGCGCGTCACGCCGATCCAGGCACCGCGCCCCGGTGCGCGGGCGCGTACGTCGGGCGCGACTGCGCCGTCGGGCGAAACGGCAAGCCGGATCAGGTCATCTTTCGTCGCCTTCCTGCGCGTGAGGATGCACGTCCGTTCGGGGACGTGCGGCTCAGCTTCGGCCGGCGTCAGGCTCTCATTGACCGGAGTCCGCATCGGCGGCCTCCTCGGTCTCGGCGCCCTTGTCCTCGGATCCCGACGCGGATGCGTCATCCTCGAACCAATGCGCGCGGGCGGCCATGATAATCTCGTTGCCCTGCTCGTCGCTGAGGCCATATTCGGCGAGGATACCGCCCTTGTCCTCGGGTCGGTTGCTCGGCTCGCGCTGACGGCGCTGCTCGGGCCGCTTCTTTTGGACGAGTTCGTCGGTGGCGAGGTCGGCGAGGTCGTCGAGCGTGCGGATATTGGCCTTGCCGAGCGTCACCAGCATCTGCTCGGTGAGGTGCGGCATTTCGGCAAGCGCATCCTCGACGCCGAGCTTGCGCCGCTCCTCTCGCGATCCCGCTTCGCGCCGCTCGAGCGCTTCGGTCGCGCGGCTCTGGAGTTCGGCAGCGATATCGTCGTCGAGGCCCTCGATCGACGCGATTTCGTCAACCGGCACATAGGCTACTTCCTCGAGGCTGGTGAAGCCCTCGGCCACGAGCAGCTGCGACAGTGTTTCGTCGACGTCGAGCTCGTTCTGGAACAGGGCCGAGCGCTCGACGAACTCCCGCTGGCGCTTCTCGCTCGCGTCGGCTTCGGTCAGGATGTCGATCTGCGAGATGGTCAGCTGGCTCGCAAGCCGGACATTCTGGCCGCGGCGCCCGATCGCCAGGCTGAGCTGATCGTCGGGAACGACCACCTCGATGCGGCTCTCTTCTTCGTCGATCACGACGCGGCTGACCGTCGCCGGCTGAAGCGCGTTGACCACGAAGGTGGCAAGATCCTGCGACCACGGGATGATGTCGATCTTCTCGCCCTGAAGCTCCTGGACAACCGCCTGCACGCGGCTGCCCTTCATGCCGACGCAGGCGCCGACCGGATCGA
>DATCJM010000113.1:0-2880 GCA_036562805.1 Sphingomicrobium sp. | reverse complement strand
CGGAAGATGGGATTGCGCCAGCGGTGGCGGTCCTTGTCGGCTTCGCGCACCGCGGCTTCGTCGATCTCGATGCCGAGCCCCGGCCCTTCCGGCACGGGCAAATAGCCGTCGACCGGCGTAAGCGCTTCCTTGTTGGTGCAGAAGTTGAGGAGGTCGTGGCCGCCGGTATTGTAGTGAATGCCGAGGCTGATTTCCTGGATCGCATGATTGGGCGTGCAGGCGGCGACCTGGAGGCAGGCGCCGAGCGCTAGCGGGCCAAGCGGGCAGTGCGGCGCAACCGCCACGTCATAGGCTTCGGCCATCGCGGCGATCTTGCGCACCTCGAGGATTCCGCCGGCATGGCTGAGGTCCGGCTGGATGATGTCGACTGCCCCCCGGGCGAAAATCGGTTTGAATTCCCAGCGCGTATAGAGCCGCTCACCGAGCGCGATCGGAATCGAGACCAGCCGCGCAATGTCCTCGAGTCCTTCGAGGTTCTCGGACAGCAACGGCTCCTCGATGAACAGGAGCCCGAGCGGCTCGAGCACCTTGGCGAGCTGCTTGGCCATCGGCCGGTGGACGCGGCCGTGAAAGTCGAGCCCGACGTCCATCCCCTGCGCCTGCGCCGCTTCCACGCGCTTGATCACTTCGTCGAACGCCTTGGGCGTGCCGATCCAGTCGAGCTCCGCCGTCGCGTTCATCTTGACCGCCGTGAAGCCCTGGTTCTTCCGCACCGCCGCCGCCTCGGCGATTTCGTTCGGGCGGTCGCCGCCGATCCACGCATAGGAGCGCACGCGGTCGCGGACCTTGCCGCCGAGCATTTGCCACGCAGGCAGGCCAAGCACGCGGCCCTTGAGATCCCACAGCGCCTGCTCGAGTCCCGAGAGCGCGGACATGATGACCGCCCCGCCGCGATAGAAGCCGCCGCGGAAGCCGACCTGCCAGATGTCCTCGATGTCGAAGGGATCGGCACCGATGAAGCGGTCGCGATAGACGTCGAACACGCCTTCTACGGATTCGGCCCAGCCTTCGAGGCTCGCCTCGCCCCAGCCGAACGCGCCATCCTCGCTCTCGACCCGGACGAACAGCCAGCGTGGCGGGACGAGGAACGTCTCGATCCTTGCGATCTTGCGCTCAGTCACCGCTGCCCTCGCTCATCCTCGACCCGTCGTCATAATCGCGGCCTGCCGCGTCATGATCGTCATGCTCGCTGATCTTCTTGATCGGGACGACGAGGCAGACGCTGGAGGCCGGCAGCACGTTGCGCCAGTCCGCGATCAATTGCTTGTAGGCGCGGCCGACATTGCGGATCTTTCGGTCGAGATCGAACAGGCCGAGCGGATTGACGTTGCCGTTCTGCTCACGAAGCGCGGTGTCCCAGTCGACCTGGTCGGTCAGGCTGTACCAGGTGAAGCCGACGGTCGGGATGCCGACGTTGCGCAAGCGGAGGACGTTCGCCCATTCCTTCCACAGCCATTTGACGGCTTCGTCGCCGTGCGCGCCTTCCCACAAATTGGTCTCGGTGTGCATCACGGGCAGCCGATAACGGTTGTAATATTGCCGCGTGATCTCGGTGTAGCCGAATGTCTCGCCGGCAGCGACGGTGTGGCCGTCGGCGAAGACGCGATGCTCATTGAGCTGGTAATAATCGTTGCCGAAGATGCAGTGCTGCTTGAGCCGGTGTTCGAGGAACCATTCATATTCCTCGCGGGTCATGCCGTTATCCAACAAATACTGGTACATGCCGCTGTCGACCCGGCGCCCGTAATTGAGGTCGAGGCTGAGGAAGCGCATCTGGTTCAGCACTTCGGCGCGGCCGATCGCTGCCGGGGAATCGGCGTGATAATATTCGGACGATTCCGACTGGATGAAGATGGCGTCGTGGCGGCGCTTCAGGATTTCGATCATCGCCATCACATTGGCTTTGACGAGGTGCTTCAGCGCGGTGATGAACGAACGGTCGTCCTTCTTCTGCTCATTCCACCAGCCATATTTCGCCGAGAAGACCGCGCAGATGAACATCTCGTTGATCGGCGTGAACAATTGCACCCAGGGATAGCGCTCGGCGAACTCACCGGCGTAAGCGGCGAACAATTTCGGGAAATCGGGGTTCTGGAAATTCTCGATCCAGTCGGGAACGCCGAAGTGGCAGAGGTCGACGATCGGGGTGATCTCGCGCCGCTTCAGCTCGGCGAAGGTGAGGTCCGAAAATTCCCAATCGAACTTGTTCGGCCCCAGATATGTTTTGTGGATCGGCGGGCCATAGCGGAGATAGTTGATGCCGATTTCCTGGACGCAGTCGAAATCCTCGCGCCAGCGTTCGTAATGGCCGCACACGGCCATCTCATCGACCCGCGTCTTTCCGTGATTGATCGTCGGGATGCTGTTTTCGATCCCGGTCGCGAACATGAAGTTGGCGATGGGTTGTTCTCCTCGAGCCTCTGCTTCAATTCGTCGGCCCGCGGCGGACCGGTCGCGCGGCGCATCCCTAGCGGCACGCGCCGCAAACGAAAACCTTCGCGCCTCTCTCGCGACGACAAAGTTTTCGGCTAAGGCGGATAAAGCATGCGCTGGGCAGACGGTTTCATCGCGGTCGATTGGGGGACCACCAACCGCCGCGCTTATTTGATCGGTTCCGATGGAAAGCAGTCGGACGAATTCGAGGACGCGAAGGGCATCTTGTCGATCCCGAGCGGCGGATTCCCGGCGGCGATCGCCGAGATTCGCGAGCGGCTCGGCGACAAGCCGCTGCTGCTTGCCGGGATGGTCGGGTCGAACCGGGGCTGGAAGGAAGCGCCGTACGTCGCGTGCCCCGCCGGGATCGACGAGCTGGCCGCGAAACTGGTCTGGGCCGGCGAGCGCGAGGCGATCGTGCCGGGCGTCTCCTACATCGGCGAGGGC
>DATCJM010000371.1:0-2141 GCA_036562805.1 Sphingomicrobium sp. | reverse complement strand
GTATTTACGAAGGCGTGTCCGACAACGCGTCCGACGATGAATGGCATGCCGCCTGGCACCGGACGATGACGATCAACCTCCAGGCAGCGGCGGACCTGTCGCGGCTCGCGGTCTCGCACGTCCTCGACCGGGGCGGTGAGGGCCGAATCGTCAATGTCGCCAGCCGCGCCGCCTTCCGCGGCGATTCGCCCCAGCATTGGCATTATGCGGCGTCGAAGGGCGCCATCGTCAGCATGACCAAGACGATCGCCCGCGGCTATGGCGGCGAGAGCATTCTCTGCTTCGCCGTCGCGCCGGGCTTCACCGTGTCCGAAATGACGGCCGAATATCTACAAGGCCGCGGCGGAGCGCAGATCATCGCCGACATTCCACTCGGCCGAGTCGCGTCCACGGATGAGGTCGCGGAGGTGATCCGCTGGCTTTCGATCGACGCGCCCGCTTCGGCCACCGGCAGCATCATCGACGTCAACGGCGCGAGCTATGTTCGCTAGCGTCGCGCTCGCGGCGACTGCGCAAATCCTTCCGATCGTCGTTCCGCTCGGCAACCCGAAGCAGATCGAACAGCCGCGCGCGCCGATCGAGATCTCCGGCCCGGAGTGGGCGCTCGCCTGCGAGGGGTCGAGCGATTACGCGAAACCCGCGCCGCCGGTCCGCATCTTCGGCAACACCTATCTCGTCGGCACCTGCGGCATCAGCTCGATCCTGATCACCGATCCCGCCGGCGACATCCTGATCGACGGTGGCACCGAAGCGGACGCCGACCTCATCGCGGCCAACATCCGCAAGCTCGGCTTCCGCATCACGGACGTCCGCTACCTGCTGAACAGCCACGAGCATTTCGACCATGCCGGCGGGCTTGCGAAGCTGCAGCGGCTGTCGGGTGCGCAGCTCGTCGGCTCCCCGGTTCAGGCGCGCGCGCTGTCGATGGGCATGCCGACCGAGCAAGACCCGCAGGCTGCGCTCAAGGGCACCTTCCCGCCGGCCCATGTGGACCGCATCGTCAACGAGGGTGAGCAGGTGCGCATCGGCAATGTTGTGCTTCTGCCGCTAATGACGCCGGGGCATACGCCCGGCGCGATCAGCTGGCATTGGGGCAGTTGCCAGGACGGCGTTTGCCGGCAGATCGTCTATGCCGACAGCCTGACGCCGGTGAGCGCGCCGGCGTACCGCTTCAGCGCCCACCCGGAATATTTGACTCTCTACCGGTCCAGCATCGCCAAGGTCGCGACCCTGCCGTGCGACATCCTGCTGACGCCGCACCCGTCGGCGAGCCGAATGCCGGAGCGGCTCGCGCTCGGAAAGCCGCTCGAGGATCCCAATGCCTGCCAGGCTTATGCCGCGGAGGTGACCAAACAGCTCGACGACCGATTGGCGAAGGAAGCTGCGGGGCAGTGAGCTTCCGAGTGACGATCGCCTGCAGCCGCGCGCAGGGCGAGGCGGTCGGCGACAGCGGCGAGACCCTGCCGAACGCGGTGCTCGTCGCGGATGAGCCGGACCCGTCGAAGCCCGACGAATGGCTGATTCATGCTTATTTCGAGCATTCGCCGGACGGCGATGAGCTGGCGGCGGTGCAGCAACTGGGCTTCGGCGAGCCGCGCGTCGAGGAGCTCGGCGAAGCCGACTGGGTGACGATGAGCCAGGCGGGGGTGCAGCCCATCCGCGCCGGGCGCTTCTATGTTCACACGCCGATGTACCGGAGCGTCCCACCGGGGACCGTGTCCTTCGAGATCGACGCCAGCCTGGCGTTCGGAACGGGCCAGCACGCAACCACCAGCGGCTGCCTCGAAGCCCTCGACCGGCTCGAGCGCGACGGCGCCAGATTCCAAAACATCGCCGATATCGGAACGGGCACCGGCCTGCTGGCATTTGCGTCGCTCGCGTTGTGGCCCGAAGCGAAGTGCATCGCGACCGACATCGATCCGGTCGCGGTCGACGTCGCGCGCGACAATGCCGCGATCAACCGCGTGAAGCTCGGCCACGGCGCGGGCGAGCTGTTGCTGGCTGTGGCCGATGGAATGGACTCACCGCTGCTTGCGGCGCGGGCGCCGTTCGACCTGATGGTTGCGAACATCCTTGCAGGGCCGCTGATCGAGCTTGCGCTCGATTTCGCCAATGCGCTGACTCCCGGCGGAGTCATCATG
>DATCJM010000365.1:0-4547 GCA_036562805.1 Sphingomicrobium sp. | reverse complement strand
TGAGCAGGATCAGCATCGCGCCCCAGGCGCGCACCGCGAAACGGCGCACGGCATTGGCCAGCGCATCGCGCCAGTCGGGTGCCAGTTCGCGCTTCGGTGCACGTGTGGCGACAGTCGCCATTTCCCACCCCCGATTTCTTCCCGCGCAAGAATCCCCCACCCGGAGTCTGCGGTCAAGCGAAGTCGTGGCGTCGTTGCGACGAACGGGTTAGGAGCCGCGCATGGATCGCGCGGACGTAATCATCTTCGGCGGCGGCCCCGTCGGTCTCGCGCTTGCATCGGCGCTGGATTCGAGCGGACTTTCCGCGATTGTGGTCGATCCCGCAGATCCCGCTCCACGCACCGAGGCCACGTTCGATGGTCGGACGAGCGCCGTGTCGTCGAGCTCGATGCGGATGCTGGACACGATCGGCGTCGCTGAGCATCTTGCCGAGCCCGGCTGCCCAATCTGGAAGATCGCCGTCGCTGATGGGCTCGACCCGGGCGGCCTGCAGTTCGAGCCCGGCGACCACGAGCCGCTCGGCTATATGAATGAGAACCGCTACCTTCGCGCGGCGCTGCAGGCGCGGGCCGAAACGGGGAAAAACCTGTGGCTGCTGTGGAAATCGCGCGTCGTCGACGTCGATCGAGGCGCTGCAGGGGTCACCGTTGCGCTCGAGGACGGGCGCAAGCTCCACGCGCCGCTGCTGATCGCCGCCGATGGCCGCAATTCCGCGACGAGGCAGGCTGCCGGAATCAACGTGGCGCGGTGGAAATACGATCATCAGGCGATCGTCTCAGTGCTTCGCCACGAGCGGCCGCACGAGCATGTCGCATATGAGATCTTCTATCCGACCGGTCCGTTCGCGCTGTTGCCGATGAACGATGATTCAGGCGGCCATCGTTCCGCGATCGTCTGGTCGGTCCCGCAGGAGGACGCCGCCGGCTGGCTTTCGCTCAGCGACCAGGATTTCGCCGCCGAGGCGCAGTCGGCGATGGGCGGCTTCCTCGGCAAGGTCAAGATGCTCGCGCCCCGCTCGTCTTTTCCGCTCGGATTCCACCACGCCGCGCAAATCACCGCGGAGCGGCTCGCGCTCATCGGCGACGCCGCGCATGCAATCCACCCCATCGCAGGCCAGGGCCTGAACCTCGGGTTCCGCGATGCCGCCGCACTCGCGCAGGTGCTGGTCGAAGGCGCCAGGCTCGGCCTCGATCTCGGCGACAAGCAATTGCTCGACCGCTACCAGCGCTGGCGTTCGCTCGACGCACTCTCGGTTGCTTTCGCGACCGACAGCCTCACGCGAATCTATGCGGTCCCGGGTAAAACCGCGTCCGCAATCCGCCGCTTCGGCATGGGCCTCGTCAGCCGCATCTCGCCGCTCCGAAATCGGCTGATGAGCGAGGCACGCGGCACCAGCGGAGA
Source organism: Sphingomicrobium sp. (assembly GCA_036562805.1). GTDB lineage: Bacteria > Pseudomonadota > Alphaproteobacteria > Sphingomonadales > Sphingomonadaceae > Sphingomicrobium. The sequence goes on along the minus strand of DATCJM010000365.1, from coordinate 3,145 downwards.
TCTTCCGCTGCTGCTTAGAGGCCTGCCAATCTAGTCACTGGATGGTCGGCTCGACCTCCACCCCGCCTGTCACCGCGGCCCGGTGGAACTGCATGAGCTGGACGAGGAGGTCGGCGCGGCCATCGAGCGTCGCTTGCTCGAGCAGCGCCTGCTTCGCTCCCACGTCGAACGGGGCGACCTGGGCGATCGCATTGACCAGCATCTCGTCATCGAGCCGGCTCACCGCGGTCCAGTCGACGGCAAGACCCATCGCATCGCCCAGCCGTCGCGCCTCGCGTTCCACTTCTGCCCGTTGGGCGAGTGACAGCGGTGGTGGCTCCTCATCGTCAAAGGCAGCGACGTCGACTTCGGCGCAGCGGTAGGAGGCATCAGCCTCCATTTCCCGGACCATCCTGAATCGGTTCGAACCGAGAAGGACGATATTGAAACGGCCGTCCTCGAGCTCCTCTAGGCTGACAAGCTCGCCGACGCAGCCGACGTCGAACAGCGGCGCCTTGTTGTCGTCGTCCAGCCGGTGCGGCTGGATCATCGCGATTCGGCCGGCACCTTCCACGGCGTCGCGGACCATCTCGCGATAGCGCGGCTCGAAGATATGCAGCGGCAATTGCGAGCGCGGGAAGAGGATCGCCCCCGAGAGCGGGAAGAGCGGTACGCGGATCGTGCGCATCATGTGAAAAGAAGGGCGGACAGACGCCGCCGCTGCGCACTCGACCACGGGTCTTCGAGGCCTTGCGCCTCGAGCAATTGCAGGAAGCGCTGGCGAGCGGCGCCTCCGTTCCATTCGCGGTCGCGCCGAACGATCTCGAGCAGAGCGTCAGCGGCGCCGTCGCGGTCGCCCGACGCCATCTTTGCGGAAGCGATTTCAAACCGGGCCTCGTGATCGTCCGGATTTGCCGCGAGCCGCGCTTCGAGCCCGCTCGTGTCCGCCGCGGGAGCCGCAGAAGCGACTTCCAGGGCCGCACGCGCCCGCGCAACCTCCGGTTTGGCGGCCTGATCCTCATCGACACCATCGAGCAGCTGCCGTGCGTCGGCAGTTTGGCCCGCTGCAATCATCGCGCGCGCGAGCCCGCCGATGACGGCAGCATTGTCGGGCGCCATCTCCCGGACCTGCTCGAAGATGTTTATCGCGCGTTCGGCATCGCCTTCGGTCAGCACCTGCTCGGCCATCGCGATGAGCGGCTCGATCTCGGCCTGCGGGACCGTTCCTTCGGGCTCGATCTTCAGCTGCGCGATCAGCTGGTCAAGCGCCTTCTTGAGCTGGCCCTCGGTTCGATAGTTGGTCAGGTCGGCGACGGGCTGGCCGCGATAGATCGCATAGACGGTCGGGATCGACTGGATCCGGAACTGCGCGGCGAGCAGCTTGTCCTTGTCGACGTCGATCTTGGCGAGCTTGACGCCCTTCGCTGCATAATCTTCGATGACTTTGTCGAGGATCGGCGCCAGCTGCTTGCACGGCCCGCACCAGTCGGCCCAGAAATCGAGCACGACGAGGGCCGTCATCGACGGCTGGATCACATCCTGCTCGAACCGTTCGATCGATTCACGTTCGGCCTCGGTCAAACCCAGGGTCGCCACGTCGTCAAACACTCCTCCCGATCGTCGCGGTTCATATGGGCCGCTCCTTCTCGCCCCACAAGCTGGGGCGAAGGGCTAACAGCTGCTTAACCTGGCTGTCGTAGCAAGGCCCGATGGAAGCGACGCGCATGAGGAAGCAGCGCTGGTGGACGTCGGTGTGCGCGATTGCGCTCGCCGGGCTCGTCCTGCGCGTGATTGCCGCCCGTGGCGGGCTTTGGACCGACGAAGCGTGGTCGGTGATCTATGCCGCCCAGGCGCGTGATCCACTGGGCGTCTTCCTCCGCATCAATCACGATAATAACCATCACCTTTATTCACTCTGGCTCCAGGCTATCGGCCCCGCCGCGTCGCCGTTGCTGGCGCGGACGCCGGCCATTCTTGCGGGGTCGCTGTGCGTGATCGTTGCGGCGCTATTTGCCGGGCGCCGCTCGCCTGTCGCCGGCATCGTCGCGGCCGGGCTGTTCGCCTTCACGCCGATGTTCGTCGTCTTCGGAGCGGAAGCGCGCGGCTATTCGATGATGCTCCTTGCCGCCTTGCTGACGCTCTTGCTCGTAGCCGACGCGCTCGATGGACGGCCGGTCCGTCATGTGCGCTGGTGGCTCGGCGCGCTCGCCGTCTTCGGCATGTTCTCGCACATGACCATGGCCGCGCCCGTCGCCATTGCGACTCTGTGGGCCTATCTCGAGCTCCGCGCGGCGCAAGGACCGGACAAAGCGATCGGCGCAACTCTCGACCTCATGGGACCGGCGCTGCTCGGCACTCTGGGCGCGGTGATCTTTGTCTTCGCCGCCGCTTCGCTGAGCACAACGGGCATGCGTCTTGGCGGTTACGAGCCTTTCTCCGCGGCTCATTACGTCGCTGCGCTCGACGACCTCGCGCTGTGGACGGCGGGGCTTTCGGCGCCGCTTCCGTGGATCGTCCCACTCGCGCTCGGCCTAGTCGCACTCGCGATCGCCCTTCGCAGGCCGCAATGGCTCGGTTCCCGCGCCCGGCTCTACGCGCTCCTGATCCTGACAGTCCCGATCGGTCTCGCCGTCGCCCGCGCCGGCAACACGAGCTTTGCACGCTATTATCTGGCAAGCGCCATCGGCCTGCTCTTCCTCTCGTCAGAGTGGGTCGGCCGGGGCCTGTCGGGACGCCCGGCCGTCCGCGCGGCCGCTGCATCCGTCATTGCGGTCCTGCTCCTCTCCGGCGCCTACCGCGACGCGGTGATCGTGATCGGTGAGCGCGGTCGTCCTTCGGCCCCGGTCATGGACATGGCCGCGATCGATCCCGCGGGTGCCCGCGTTGCATTCGATGCGCCGCGGCTGAAGGCGGTCGTCGCGGTTGCCGCCGAGCGGACCGGTTATCGCGCGCGCTTTGCCGGTGGCTGCGATCGCGCCGACTTCCTCCTCGCGTCGCAGTCGCGGTGGAAAGCGCCACTGCCCGCGACTATCCACCGTTGCGGCATCGCCATGCAAGCCATCGATTCATCGACGACAATTCCGCTGAGCGGCGATTCGTGGGTCCTCTACCGCGCCGGGAACTTGCAAACCGCTGGGGCGGCTGATAGCGGGCGCGCTCCAGCGGC
>DATCJM010000339.1:0-2003 GCA_036562805.1 Sphingomicrobium sp. | reverse complement strand
TGGCTGCTGGGAATGCCATCGCCGATCATGTGGGGCGGCATTGTCGCGGTCGCCAATTACATCCCTTATCTCGGGCCAATCGTCTGCGCGCTTCTGCTGTTTGCAGGTGGCCTGATGACCTACCCTGACATCTGGGGCGCGCTTGCACCGCCCGGCGCCTTCATTTGCTTCCACCTGATCGAGGCCAATTTCTTCACGCCCATGGTGGTCGGCCACCGGCTCACGATCAGCCCGCTATCAATCCTCGTATCGCTGTCCTTCTGGGCGTGGATCTGGGGCACGACGGGGGCGCTGCTGGCGGTTCCGCTGCTGATCATCATGAAGACGGTCTTCTCCGCCGCCGGAACGCCCGATATCGCAGGCTTCCTGTTCGAGCAGGGCACCTTGACCCACATCGGCGAGGAAGATGAAGAGGAGGTGGAGGAGCGGCAGGAAATGCAGCCGGCGATGGTTGACACTCCAAAGGCCCTCTCCTAGTCGCGCCCGCAGTCCTTCTCTCCGCAAGGATATTCAAAAACGCGGGTGTAGCTCAGTTGGTTAGAGCGCCGGCCTGTCACGCCGGAGGTCGCGGGTTCGAGCCCCGTCACTCGCGCCACTTTTCTTGCGCCCCACCCTTGGATTAGACCGGCTGCTCAATGACCGGCCGCGCTTCCGCATTCGCGATTCTCGGGCTTGCTCCCGGTGCAGACTCGCTCGCGGTCGAGCAGGCCTACAAGCGGCTGATCAAGCAGCACCATCCTGACCGCGAAGGCGGGGACGCGACCCGCGCGGCAGAGATCAATCGCGCCTACCGCGAGCTTCGCGGCGGCAAGGCGTCGATCGATCCGCTGCAGTTCAACGAAGACTTTGCAGGACGCCGCCGCCGCCGCCGCTGGCCGCTCGCTGCCGCGTTCGCCGTGGTCGGGATCGGCGCCGCCGTCCTCATCATCGGGCCGAGCGCGCCGCTGGCGAAGGTTTGGGAGACGAAAGCCGAGCTGCCTTTGACGCATGCGGCCAAGGCAGCGACCGCGGTCCACGACCCGATGGGCGACGAACTCCATGTCGCGATCATCAGTGCGGCCGTGCAGAATGCCCTTCATCTGTTCCGGACCAGGGACGAGATCGCGCTCGCCAATGTCAGCCGAGATTGCGAGCATCGTTTCCGCGCCAATCCTGGCACCATGATGCTCGACCGCTGCGCGGCTTTCGACGACGCAGTCATCGGGCTGCAGGATCGCGATCCGCTGCGCGACGGCGGCCCGTTCGCGCCGCTCGCGGTTACGGGGCGTCAGTGGAGCGAAGCGTCGGCGTTATCGGATGACGATCTTGCGATCGACGATCGTCTCGACCAGATCCGCCTGCGCGTCGAGCTGGCGCTCGCGCCCCAAATGGAGCCCGCCGCGCCCGCGAACAGCGACTAATGTTGCGCTGAGGCGATTGCCGGACCGCCCGTTGCAGGCGCGGTTTCGGCAGATTTCCCGAGCGGCTGCTGGTTGTCTCCGACGGACTCGGACGACAGCGCATATTTGAGGTTGTCGGAGGCCTCGAACTTCTTCGTATAGTCTTCCGGCACCACGTCGTTGGATGCCTGGCGAGCCACGAGGTTGAACCGCACCGCCACGCGCTTGTCGCCGCGGAGCGACGGTGCGAGCTTGAGCGCTTCGGCACCCGGAATATCGGCAACCGCCTGGGCGACCCCGGTCTGCGCCGTCGGCACGACGATGTGAGGCGCGGCAAGCGCGGCAAGACGAAGCGCAGAGGCGTTCGCTTCATGGCCGGAATAATGTTGCGCGAAGACCGCGGGCTGCCCCCAGTTGCCGCTCCAGCGGTAGAAGATATGGGCGCCGATGATGGCGTTCTTGGCCATGCTCGACGCCCAGGTCGGGACGACATAGTCGGCATGGTAATGCGTAGCCCATCCGACCGGTGCGAACACCGCGCCGGAAAGCGCGTCCTCGGCGACCTTATAGGCCCGCTTCCATCCTTCGGCGTCAGGCTGCCGCGACAGTGAGCCGTCGCAAGTG
>DATCJM010000325.1:0-2962 GCA_036562805.1 Sphingomicrobium sp. | reverse complement strand
CGATCAGGCTTCGCGTCAGGTCGGGCGTCACGTGCCAGTAAGGATTGAGCGTCTCGTAATTGATGACGTCCTTGAGCTCGGGCGTCGGCGTGTCGGGCTTGCCGACGATCACCTTCATCGAGTCCTGAACCCGCCCGTCCTCGATCATGTACAGCCGAGCCGACGCCGCATCGACGAGCACGTAGCGGCCCTGCACGGGGATTGCGGCATTGGGCAGCGAATCGACATAGAGCTGCGGCGTGATCGTCCCCGCGATCGGCCCCAGCGCCGGATAGAATCGCGCGAGCCCGTAGCCGAAGCCGGCAAGCGCGATGATCGCCGCACCCGCAATCGCATATTTGCGGCCGTGAGATTTGGTTCGCGTCATGGGTTGCCCTCCAGACGCTGCATATAATGATACTTTCCCCGCCCCGCGGCAATCGCGGGCGCTCGAACACGTGTGCGACCAACGACCCAATCCGAGCGCCGACGCGAGTTTCCAGCTATTGTCTAGTCAATGACTAGGGATTAGATCGCTGCCCAACGCCGTGCTGAGTTCCACTCCCCTGGGGCACGGCGCGGGGGCAGGGTGGTCGGCACGCATTCCCCTGCCCCCGCTTTCTTTTCGCGAGGGAGCCAATGACAATCGCTGGCATTCCGGACTATCCGGCCAACATGCGCCTCGCTCGTCGTGGATGCCGGCAATTGCTTGCGCTCGTCGCGCTGACGAGTGTCGCGGGCGGCTGTTCCGCCAAGCCTGCGCAGTTCGACGTCCGCGATCCCGCCTCGCCGCTCCGCCTCGTCGCCACGATCGCGCTTCCGGACGTGCGCGGCCGCATCGACCACATGGCCCTCGATGCGAAGTCCGGTCACCTTTTCGTTGCAGAGCTCGGCAATGGCTCGGTCGATGACGTCGACCTCAAATCGCGAACGGTTAGCGGACGCATCTCGGGCCTCCACGAACCGCAGGGCGTCGCCTGGCTTCCGGCACAGGACGAAATCGCGGTCGCCTCCGGCGACGGCACATTGCGCTTCTATCGCGCATCCGACCGGCAGGAGGCCGCGCGCATCGCGCTCGGCGATGACGCCGACAACCTCCGCGTCGACCGGCGCAACGGCAATCTCGTCGTCGGCTATGGTTCGGGCGCGCTGGCCGTTGTCGATCCGTCCGCGCATCGACCGGTCCGGTCGCTAAAGCTGCCCGCGCACCCCGAAGCGTTCGAGCTCCTCGGCTCGCGAGTCGTCGTCAATGTCCCCGACGCCCACGCGATCGTGATTGGCGACATCGATACCGGGAAAATCCTGACGACGCTCGGCACCGGGACCCGCTTCGCAAATTATCCGATGGCGTCGGATGCCGGTGGGTCGCGCGTCGCCGTCGCCTTCCGCCTGCCAAGGTCGGTTGCGATCCTGGATGCCGCCTCCGGCAGGACGGAAGCATCCGCCTCGATCTGCGGCGATGCGGACGACATCTATTTCCGCTCCTCGCAGCTGATCGTCACCTGCGGCAGCGGCGCCGTCGAGCTGCTCGACGGCCCCGGCCTGCAACGCCGCGTCACCGTCGCAACGCAGCGCGGCGCGAGAACCGGCCTCTTCGATCCCGCAACCGGCCGGCTCTATCTCGCAATACCCGCGGGTGCGGAGCCGGCCGCGATCTGGGTCCTCGCTTTCGATCGGCCGGCGCATGTCTGACTCTCCGGCCCGCGTCCCGATCCCGAAGCTGGTTGGCTATTTCCTGAGGCTCGGGACGCTCGGCTTTGGCGGTCCCGTCGCCCTTTGCGGGATGATGGAGAAGGAGCTGGTTTGGGACAAGGCGTGGATGAGCAGCTCCGAGATGAGGGATGCGATCGCCGTCAGCCAGTCTCTCCCCGGGCCGCTCGCGATCCAGGTCGGAATTTTCGTTTCCTACATGCGCGGCGGCTTCTGGGGGGCATGGGCCGGCGGCTGGGCCTTCATTCTTCCGAACTTCCTGATCGTGTCCGGCCTTGCGGCACTTTACGTCCACTTCGGCGGTCTGTCGTGGATGACGGCGGTGTTCTACGGGGTCAGCCCGGTCGTCATCGCCTTGATCCTTCACTCCTGCTGGCGACTGGCGAAGCTCGGAATGGAGCATTGGCTGCAATGGGCGATCGCCGTGGCGGCATTCCTGATCACCGTCATATTCAAGGCCGAGGTCGCGCTGCTGTTCATCGCCGCGGGACTGCTGGGCCTGCTCTATTACGGCAGCCTGTTTCGCGGAGGGCGCCCGCCCGAGGTCGTGGCCGCCCTTGCCTTGCCGTCGGCGGCAGCCGGCGCGCCCCACGCCGCGAACGCATCGCTGCTCGGCAAGCTTCTGTTCTTCTTCCTCAAGGCCGGCAGCCTGACGTTCGGCAGCGGCCTCGTCATCGTCCCGTTCCTCGAAAAGGGCATTGTTCAGGAAACCGGCTGGCTGTCCCCGCGCGACTTCCTGATCGCGGTGGCGATCGGCATGATGAGCCCCGGACCCGTCGTGATCACCGCGACCTTCGTCGGCTTCCTCGTCGCGGGTTTCTGGGGTTCGCTGGTGTCGACCGTCGGCATTTTCCTGCCCTCGTTCATCCTCGTGCTGATCGCCGCGCCGATTCTCGTGCGGCACCGCGCCAACGCCAACGTCCAGGGTTTCATCAAGGGCACATACGGCGCCGCGATCGGCACGATCCTTGGCGCTTGCGTGCTGTTGGGAAAGATCGCGATCGGCGATGTCGTGACCGCGGTCATCGCGCTCGGCGCGCTTGCCGCCCTCTTCCGGTTCAAGGTCAGCAACCCGGTGCTGATCGCGATTGCCGCCGTCATCGGCCTGATCGCCTACCCGCAGCTTCAGCCGCATTGGGTGATGGTGCGATAAAGCCTCGCAGCCGAGCAACGCTCTTTCGCTCCGACGGTGTCGGCGTTTTCGTTCCACACCCCTTCCGCCGGACTCATCGGCCCGGCGGAAAGCCTGTCAGGGGCTCAGACCATATGCTCG
>DATCJM010000103.1:0-10177 GCA_036562805.1 Sphingomicrobium sp. | reverse complement strand
GTCGCCGCTTCCGCTCTCTTGTCGGCGACTGCGGTGGCTGCCTTCGCTGCCGTGGCGCGAGCGGCCTCGACTTGATTTTCGAGCGCCGCCGGGTCGGGCAGCGCGGCAAGCGAGCGCTCGGCCGCTGCCGCTGCGTCGCGGGCGGCGTCCAGCACGGGTTCGAGGTCGGCCTGTCTTTGCTCTAGACCTGCGCGTTGCGCCTCGATCCGATCCAGCGCCGCGGTCGCCGCGTCGATCGCGCGCGCAGCATCCCGCGCGTCACGCTCCGCAGCGAGCGCGGCATGGCGGGCCTGTTCGGCGGCCTCGCGACACCGATCCATCGCTTCGAGCGCTGCGTCGCGCTCGCCCGCTGCAGCATCGACGTTCGCCTGAAGCACCGGTAGCTCGTCGGCGAGCTGCGCGAGGCGATTGACGCGCAGCAGACGCTCCGCCGCCGCCGCGCCGGCACCTCTCGCGACGAAACCGTCCCAGCGCCGCATGACACCGTCGCGCGTGACGAGCCTCTGGCCCGGGGCAAGCACCTCACCGCCGTCGGCGTCGACAACGGCGATCTGCTTGAGCCTTCGAATCAGCTGGGCTGGCGCTCGAACATGGTCGGCGAGGCAGCCGGTCCCGTCGGGGAGCGGGGGGTCGCTGCCGAGGACCTCGCTTCCGCCCCAGCGGCGGGGACTGTCATCGCCGCCGATTGCTGCGTCGGCGTCCTCGCCGAGCGCGGCGGCGAGCGCCCGCTCATATCCGGGCTCGGCCGCAAGACTGGCGATGGCCGATCCGCCGCCATGTTCGAGTGCAGCCGCAAGGGCATCATGTTCGGACTTCGCCGCCGAGTAAGCCGCGCGCGCTCCCGCGAGCCTCGTCTCCGCGCCGTCGCGACGTTCTGCTGCGGCCGACCGCCCTTCATCAGCTTCGGCGCGGCGCGATTCGGCCTCACGCAGCGCGTCGGTTGCCGCCGCCGCTTTCGCTTGCGCCTCCTCGCGCCCACGAATCTGCTCCGCCCCGTCGCCAAGCGCGGTGAGCTGGTCGGCGAGGCGCGAGCGCTCCTGCTCGGTCCGGCCGAGCTGTGACTTTGCCGCCTCGACCGCAGCTTCTGCGACCCGGCGCTCGGCCCGCATCGCCGCCTGTCGTGCGAGCAGGTCCGCGAGCGCCGCTTCAGCTTCGCGCGATGCGGCTTCGGCGGTCGTCAATTCCGCCGCAATTCGGGCGGCCTGTCCTTCCGCATCGTCGAGGCGCTGCTCGATCGACTGTCGCTCCCGCTCCAGCTGGTCGATTGCGGAAGAGGCGTCGCCCTTTAGCGCGTCCTCGCGTGCGAGGTCCGCACTGAGTGAGGCGTCGAGCCGATCGAGCTCCGCGATACGGCGGGTTACGGTGTCGCGTCGCGCGCGCGCCGTCGCGAGCTGGTGCGCCAGCTGGTGTCCCTCGTCGCGAAGTTCAGCGACAGCCTTCCGTCGCTGTGCGAGATCGGCGGCTGCTTGGCCGTGCGCTGATTGCGCGTGCTCGATCGCGTGATGGATGCGCTCGACCTCTTCGGCTGCGGCCTTTGCCTGCGCCGCCGCCGCCTCAGCGGCATGCTCCGCCTCGACCCATCGGGCGTGAAGCAGGCGCGCTTCGACACCGCGAATCTGGTCAGTGAGCTTGCGATAGCGCTCAGCGGCGCGCGCTTGCCGCCGCAGCTGCGCCGCGCGCTGTTCCTGCTCGGACAATATCTCGCCCAGGCGGGTCAGATTGGCTTCCGCAGCGCGAAGCTTCTGTTCGGCATCCTTGCGGCGAGCGTGCAGGCCGGAAATACCCGCTGCTTCCTCAAGCAGAAGGCGGCGCTCGACCGGCTTTGCGGAAATAATCGAGCTGATCTTGCCCTGGCTGACGAGGGCGGGAGAATGGGCGCCAGTCGCGGCGTCGGCAAATAGCAGTGCCACGTCCTTGGCGCGCACGTCGCGCCCGTCGATCCGGTATGCGGACCCGGCGCCGCGTTCGATCCGCCGCGTGACCTCGCTCTCGCCGGCGCCGCCTTCCTCGCCCGCGCCCCGTTCCAGCAGGATCGAGACCTCCGCGAAATCGCGCGGCGGGCGGCTCGATGTTCCAGCAAAGATGACGTCGTCCATGCCGCCGCCGCGCAGCGACTTCGGGCTCGACTCGCCCATCGTCCAGCGGATCGCTTCGAGCAGATTCGACTTGCCGCAGCCGTTCGGCCCGACGACTCCGGTGAGGCCCGCCTCGATGCGCAGCTCGGCCGGCTCTACGAAGCTCTTGAAGCCGCTGAGCTTGAGCCGCCTGATCTTCAACGGCTGGGCCTCCCTCCCGCGCCGGGCGCTATTTGGCGCCCGCCAGCGCCGACTGGAGCGCCTGGTCGATCTCCGGCCATTCGGCGATCTTGTTGTTGAGCGTGCCGTTGATCACGAAATTCGGGGTGCCGGTGAAATCCGGATAATCCTGCGGGATCGCGCCGCTCTGGTTGACGAGCTGATTGATCGCGTTGGTGTCGGTCAGGCACTGCGTCGCCTTCGCCTGCGGAACGCCGCGCGCGGCTGCCCAGTCGAGGAAGCCCGCGATCTGCGCGGCCTTCAGCTCGATCTGGTTCGGCGGCAGATTCTGAAGCTGCTCCATCTGGTCTTGCGGCACCTTCTGAAGCGCGCCCTCCCATTGCGGCTGCGTGTCATAGAATGCGCGCGACAGCGGGAAGAAGCCCTTCGGCCCGTTGCACTTGGCGATCAGCACTGCCGCGAGGTCGAATGAATCGCGGATGTAGTTTCGGAATTCGTAGCTGATCAATCCGGTCTTCACATATTTGTTGACCAGGTTGTCGACCGCCGTTTCCTCGAAATGCTGGCAGTGAGGACAGGTCAGGGACCCGATTTCGATCAGGTGCACCTTGGCGTTCGGATTGCCCATCATCACGCCGCCGTCCGGCGTCGGATTGATAACCTGCGTCCAGTCGCCGCCGGCCGGCGGTTTCACTTCCTGATAGTGGACAGGCGCGTTCGCGGCCTCGTTCGCTTTCTTGGAATTGCACCCGGCAAGGGCAATCAGCGCGGCGGCGCAGGCGAGGGTAGAGCTTGGCTTCATCAATTCATTCCACTCCTTTTAGCCGCGCTGCGCGAGCGCCGCCTTCAACTGCGGTTCGAGCGCCTCCCACGTCGCCGTCTTCTCGAGCATCTTGCCGTTGAGAAGGAAGGTCGGGGTACCGGCGAAATCCGGGAAATCGGTGGTGGCGCGCTTGTCCATTTCGGCGAGCTGGTCGACCGATTTCTCGTTGGCCAGGCACTGCGCACTCCTCGCCGCCGCCAGGCCGTGGGCCTGGGCCAGCTGTTGCAGGCCCGCGAGTCTCGCCATCTTAACGAAACGACGGTTCATCGGGACGTCGCCCAGCGACTTCAGCTGATCCTCGGGGGTCGCCTGGACCTTTGCAATCCAGTTGCTCTGCTCCTGGAACATCGCGCGAGTAAGCGGGAAGAAGGTCGTCGGCCCATTGCAGCGAGTGATGAGCGCCGCCGTAATGTCGAACGCATCACGGACGTAGTTGCGGAATTCCCAGCTGACCTTGCCCGACTTCACATATTTGCCGACCAGGGTGGGAACGCCGTCGGCGTCGAACGCACGGCAGTGCGGGCAGGTCATCGAGCCATATTCGACCAGCTTCACCCTGGCGTTCGGATTGCCCATGACGAAGCCGCCGGCCGGGGTCGGGCGGACGACCTGCGTCCAGTCGCGAACCTTTGGCGCGGGCGCGCGATTGGCCGCGCTGCTTTGTTGCGAAATGCCGCCCAGCGCCGCCACCGCGATGGCGCAGGCGAGCAACACACGAGACGTCATTCGCAATTCGCTCCCTTGATTATCGGGATGATGTCACTGCCCTCGTCGAGCGCGGGCGGACCGTTGCTAGCGGCAATTCGCGCTGCAAGCGACTCGAGGCAGGCGCGAAGCTCCGGGTCGGCGATCTCGCGCAACCCTTCGCCGAGCTCTTTCGGTACCGGCCTGAGATTGGGGCGAGGCGGAGCGGGCGCCGCTTCCGGCGGCTTTCCCTGGCGGAAAACGATCCGGTTGATCGCGGCATAGCCGAAGAAGCGGTTGACCCGTTCGACGATCATCGGCGTGAGATGCTGGATGAGCGGCGCGTGCGCGCCGTCCACCAGCAGCGTCAGGACGCCGCCGCCTTTCTTGCCGGTCGGAAAGCGGATCGATTCGGGCGAAGAGACTTTCGCGTAGCGCTCGCCGACGATCTCGGCCCAACGGCTGACGATCGAACCCTGGACGAAGCCGAAGCGACGGAAGGATTGATCGCCGACCACGCCGACGAGGTCGCCCGCCGAGCGCGCACGGCAGCTTCGCGGCGAATCTTCCTTTTCCACCTTCCGCTTCGACATGCCGCACAAGCATGCCATAGCCATATGGTGCCCGCCAATGCCGCAAGACGCCTGATCCAACATTATGTGGATAACTTGCGTGCGCTTCCGTGGCGCTCCCCGCCGGGGCGTAGCCCTCCCGAGCCCTATGTCGTGTGGCTCAGCGAGGTGATGCTCCAACAGACCACCGTCGCGACGGTGACGCCGCGGTTCGGGCGCTTCCTCGCGCGCTGGCCGACCGTCGAAGCCCTGGCCGCGGCAAGTGACGAGGACATCCTCTCCGAATGGGCCGGCCTTGGCTATTATGCGCGGGCTCGCAACCTCATCGCCTGCGCGCGGGAAGTGGCGCGTCGCGGCGGATTTCCGCGAACGGCCGCGGAGCTTGCCGATCTGCCCGGAATCGGGGCCTACACCGCCTCGGCCATCGCCGCGATCGCCTTCGGCGAAAGAACGGCTGGCGTCGATACGAACGTCAGGCGTGTCATCGCTCGCCTGAGGGGGCTTCGACAGGCGGCCGTGCCGGACGTCCAATCGACGGTGCTCGAGATGATGGCAGAGGAATGTCCCGGCGACGTCATTCAGGCGCTGATGGATCTCGGCGCCACGATCTGCCGCCCCAAACAGCCGCGCTGCGGGGCGTGTCCGCTCCGGGACGACTGCGCGGCCTGTGCGAGCGGCGAACCGGAGAGCTTTCCCGTCGCGGCGCAGCGCAAAGCCCGCCCACACCGATACGGCGCAGCCTGGTGGATCGAGCGCGATGGCGATGTGTGGCTGGTGCGGCGGCCATCGAAAGGCCTGCTCGGCGGCATGGCTGCTCTTCCGGGGACGGAGTGGAACGATGCCCCGCCCGTGTCGCGAACCACGTTGGCCACAGTGCGTCACGTCTTCACCCACTTCTCGCTCGATCTCGCCATTGAGCCCGGCTCCGAGCCGATCGGTGAAGGCTGGTGGCATCCGGTCGAGCGGCTCGGCGACGCGGGTTTGCCGACCCTCTATCGCCGTGCGGCGGAGATCGCCCTCGGCGCTCGCGCCGAGCGCCGCGCCGCCGCTTGAAGAACCCCGAACTGGCCCTTAAGAGGCCCGCAATTCTTCCGCCTTTTCCGCTTTCGAAAAAACCAGGGAAACTTCATGGACGATCGCTTCAACACCATCGCCGGCTGGGTGCTGTTCGCGGGGATTGTCGCGCTTGGCTCGTCGATCGTGGCGGGCGAATATTTCCACAGCGAGCGGCCGAAGACGATGGGCTATCCGATCGCCGGCGTTCAGGAAGAAGGCCAGGGGGGAGCGACGGCGGAGCAGCCGATCGAAGTCTATCTCGCGAAGGCGGACGTGGCGCACGGCCAGCAAGTCTTCAACAAGTGCATGGCGTGCCACAATGCCGACAAGGGCGGACCCAACCAGATGGGACCGAACCTGTGGGACGTGCTCGGCCAGCCGATCGGCCAGGGCAAGGGCTTCGCCTTCTCCGATGCGCTGTCGAAGAAGGGCGGGACCTGGAATTGGGACCTGCTTAGCCAGTGGCTGACCAGCCCGAAGACGTTCGCGCCGGGGACCAAGATGACCTTCGCCGGACTCAGCAATCCGCAGGACCGCGCCGACGTCGAAGCCTTCCTCAACAGTCACAGCGATTCCCCCGAGCCGCTTCCGAAGGCGCCGCCGCCAGCGGCCAACGGCAGCACCGGCCAGCAGGCCGCCGGCAATCCTCCCGGCAACGGACCCAACAACGGTCCTCAGAAGGCGGGCAAAGAACCGGTGGTGAACACCGCAGCGGCGGAGAAGAACCCGAAGAACGTGGGCGGCCCCGCGGCACCCGTCGGGCCGACCGGCAAGCCCAAATAAGCTATTCCGGCGGGCCGCGCTCCTCGCGCTCCGGAGCCGGGTGCTCGCGGTAGAATCGGGTCACGAAGTCCCACGCCTCCTCGGCATCTTCGCTCCAGTGGATGAGGTCGAGATCGTGCGGCGAGATCACGCCCTCCTCGGCCATCGCCTCGAAATTGACCACGCGGTTCCAATAGTCCCGGCCGAACAGCAGGATCGGCAATGGCCGCACTTTGCCGGTCTGCACCAGCGTCAGAAGCTCGAACATCTCGTCGAACGTGCCATAGCCGCCGGGGAAAACGGCGACGGCTCGCGCGCGGAGCAGGAAGTGCATCTTGCGAAGCGCGAAATAATGGAACTGGAAGCTTAGGTCCGGGGTGACGTAGCGGTTCGGCAATTGCTCGTGCGGGAGCACGATGTTGAGCGCGATCGATTGCCGACCTTCGTCCGCGGCGCCGCGGTTGGCGCCTTCCATGATCGACGGACCGCCGCCCGAGCAAACGACGAAGTGGTGCTTCCCTTCCTCGTCCTGCCCGGCGCGGCTGGCGAGGCGGGCAAGCTGGCGCGCGACCTCATAATAAAGCGACTTGGCCTTCAGACGCTGCGCGATCGCTTCCTGCTCCGGATTGGTCGCAGCAGCGATGAGCGCATCGGCCATCTCAGGCGCAGGGATTCGCGCAGATCCGTAGAAGACGAAGGTCGACCCGATGTTGGCTTCGTTGAGCAGAAGCTCGGGTTTCAGAAGCTCCAGCTGGAAGCGCACCGGGCGCAGGTCCTCCCGAAGCAGGAATTCGGTGTCCTGGAACGCGAGCTTGTACGACCGGCTCTCGGTCTGCGGGATGGACGGGACGTGCTCGGCGGACTTCGCGTCAACCTTGGATGTCGGGAAGATGCGCTTGGGCGGCCGCGGCTGCTCGGACATGCGAGCCGACTAGCGGCAAACTATGGCGCGGTCACGTGCGCCGGAATCTTCGCGACCATGCGATTGCCCGACCACAGCTCGCAATGAATACCGAGCCTCTTGGCGGTGACGAGCGCTATAGCGTGATCGTCGTCGTCAGCAGCGAACCACTCGCCATGCGCGATGTGGCGGTTCTGGTCGAGACAATAGAGCCGATATTCACCCAAAAGCAGGCCCCCCACGCGACTGTGCCTGCACCTGTGTGCCGGAGCCGGTCTACGCGGTTCATCAGCTCAAGTTGTTGTACCAGAGCGGGATTGGATTCCCGCCGGAGCCACGGCTTCGCCCCAGTCGATCCGCCGCGTCGCGTACATCACGCCGGCAAGCGCGAAGAAAAGCAGCATCGACCCGATCAGCAGCGAATAAGCTTCCAGGCTGAGCAGGATGTACAGAACGGAATAGAGACAGACGAGCAGGCCGCCGACGAGCGCAGCGCGCCGCCAGCTTGCGAGCACCGCCGCGGAATAAGCGGTGTTGAGACCGGCGATTGCCGCCGAGGCCACGACATAGGCCGGAGCGAAGCCAATCACCTCGGCGAAGGCCAGCAGCACCACGAAGAAAAGGATCAGCGCCACGCCCATCAGCAGATATTCGACCCCGGACACGTGCACTCCGCCGATCACGTCGAACATCAAGAGCGCGAGGAAAGTGAAACCGATGAACAGGAAGCCATATTTCGTCGCACGATTGACCTGCGAATAGAGGTCGACCGGTTGGACCAGGCTGATCTGCGCGACCTGGGCCGAGGTTTCGGCGGACGCACCGCGGCTAGCGTCGGCACGCGACGGCGGAGGAGCAGCAGGAACCGGCGTCGGCTCGCCCGTGCTGGCGAGCGAACGGCCGAGGGCCAGATTGCCGATCCGGTAGCTGGCGGAAAAACCCCGCTCGCCGACTTGCCGTGCGTCGGGGAGAAAATCGCCGGCGAAGCTCGGGCTCGGCCAGGACGAGCGGACGGTCCAGCGCGTGTCGCCCGCGTCGGGGGCAAGGCCAAGCGACCGATTGCCGCGAAGGTCATAAGCGAACCTGACAATGAGCGGCTTCGTGGCGAGGCCGCTCGCGTCGATCCAGGCGAAGAAACCGCGGCCGGCGCCGCTACCGCTGCCCGGCTGAAGCCTGACCGGCTGACCATCGACGATGACTCTCGGGTTGGCGCCAAGGCCCCGCGGGTCGCTCAGCGAGAAGCGCAGATCTGCCCGCCTGAGGTCCAGCTGCGATGCGTCGACGCCCGTGCGAACGAGGTCGGCGGGAAAGGCGAAACGCGCCTGCCCAGTGTTTTGCGCGTCATAGACAACCGCTTCGTAGATCGAACGCTTGCGTACCTCGGGGCGAACCGCAGTCGTCAATTCGGACGTCTCAGGGACAAGCGTGAGCTCGCGCGAGACCTGGTTGGTGCGCGTGATGCTTTGCCCATTCTCGACGACGGTTTCCGTCGCCGCAGCGCGATAGGGGAGAACCAGCACGGGCCCTTCGAACGTCTGCTCCGCGCCCCAGCCCGCGGTGATGGAGTGGGTTGCCTCCTGTTGCTGCGACTGACGATCGTAGACCAGCAGCCAGATTGAAAAGAGCGGGACGGTGAGCGCGCCCGCGACGACGATGGCGAGGAACAACTTGAATCCCGGTGTGCGTTCGGCGGCCAATCCAAGCACGGCTCATTCTCCCACTGCGGTCAGCCCTCGCTGCTCCCGCGGGCGATGAGCGTCATGAGGGGCGTGTGAGCATTCGCTGAAAACCACGATTGCGGTCACATTGCTGACACTTGATCGACGAGCGGCAGGCGCCACCTTCATCGCATGATCGATATCCGCAAATTCGACAGCCTGGGCCATGCCGACCATGGATGGCTCGACGCCCGTCATCATTTCTCATTCGCAAGCTATCACGACCCCGCCCGCATGGGCTGGGGCCGGATCCGCGTGTGGAACGACGACAAGATCGCCGCGAAGAGCGGCTTTCCGCCTCACCCGCACCGCGACATGGAGATCGTAACTTACGTGCGGACGGGTGCGATCAGCCACCAGGATTCGTTGGGCAATAAGGGCCGTACCGGCGCAGGCGACGTGCAGGTCATGAGCGCCGGGACCGGCGTCGTTCATGCCGAATATAATCTCGAGGACGAACAGACGACGCTGTTCCAGATCTGGATCGAGACGGATCGGCCGTCGGCACCGCCGAGCTGGGGCGCAATGCCGTTCCCCAAGGATTCACGCGAGGGATCCTTCCAGTTGCTCGCCAGCGGGGACGCCGCCGATGGCACACTGACGATCAATGCCGATGCGCGCGTCCTTGGCGCCACGGTCAAGGCCGGCGAGACGATCGAGGTGGCCGCGAGCCCCGATCGTCACCTCTATCTCGTTCCCAGCGGGCGCGTCCGGGTGAACGGCGTCGAGGCAGGCCCGCGCGACGGGATCGCAATTACCGGCGAGGACCGGGTCTCGATCGAGGCCGAGGACGACGCCGAGCTCGTGCTCGTCGACGCGCTTTAAGCCCGGGTTTGCCCTTCGGTCATCTGCGATTCCGGCCCGGTTCATCCACGCTGTGCTTGAAAGACCGGCGATCGGCAGGCATGTGCCTGTCGCGCCGCAGGAATTTGGCGCGAATCAACGCGCAGAGCGGGAGCGGATGAGAGCGGTTTCACGCTTGGGGAGTCTATTGCTGGCGGGCGCGTCCGCGCTCGTCCCGGCGACCGCGCTCGCCCAGCAGGCGCCCGCAACCACCAATACGCCGGCGGTCGACGCCGTCGGACCGAAAGAACTTCAGAACTTCAGCCTCAGCGGCACGGTGACGACACCGTCGAGCCAGACTACGTTGCCAGCCGCACCGAAGCGGCAGCCGCGAAGTGTCGCGCAATCGACGCCGCCCAAGCCTACTCCACGGCCGGACGTCCCGGCGCCCCCTGCCGTGCGGCCAAGCACCGCGCGGGTCGCGGAGGCGGTTTCCCGGCAGCCTGAAATAGCGTCGGCCGCGCGCCCCGTAGCGAAGGCTGATCCGCTTCCGGAGCCGATCCATCAATCCCCGCCTGCGTCTTCCGTGACAGTCGCGCTTCCCAAGCTCGACAATGCTTCCA
>DATCJM010000102.1:0-3632 GCA_036562805.1 Sphingomicrobium sp. | reverse complement strand
GATATAATCCTCAACCGATCCGCCGTGCAGACCCTTGGGCCCGATCGCCTTCATCGTCGCGCCCGGCGCGAACAGGCTGCGCATGCGGTCGAAATCCCGCTTCTGCCCCGGCGGGCCCGAGATGACTTCGTAGACGCCGCGGAACGCCGCATCGATGCCGGCAAGGTCGGCGGCGCTCGGCTGCGCGACCGCGGCGGCTGCGATGAGGAGCGGCGCGATCATGCCGCTTCCCTCTCGCGGACGGTGCGGAACTCGATCTTCTTGTCGTAGGGCGAACCCTTGATCAGCCGATTGACGAAGATCGACGGCAAATGGATGCAATCTGGATCGAGCGAGCCGACCGGCACGATTTCCTCGACCTCGGCGATGCACACCTTTCCGCACGTCGCCGCGGGCAGGTTGAAGTTGCGCGTCGTCTTGCGGAACATGAGGTTGCCCGTTTCGTCCGCCTTCCAGCCCTTGATGACCGACACGTCGGCGCGGATCCCGCGCTCGAGGATGTAGGTCTCGCCGTCGAACTCCTTATGCTCCTTCCCCTCGGCGACCTGGGTGCCGACGCCGGTCCTGGTGTAGAAGCCGGGGATGCCCGCCCCGCCGGCGCGCATGCGCTCTGCCAGCGTCCCTTGCGGCGTGAACTCGATCTCGATCTCGCCGGCGAGGAATTGGCGCTCGAACTCCTTGTTCTCGCCGACATAGGACGAGATCATCTTCTTCACCTGGCGCGTGCGCAGCAGCTTGCCGAGCCCTTCATTGTCGATGCCGGCATTGTTCGACGCGATGGTGAGATTCTTGACCCCGCTGGCGACGATCGCATCGATCAGCCGCTCCGGAATGCCGCACAGGCCGAAGCCACCCGCGGCGAGCGTCATGCCGTCGAACAGCAGTCCTTCGAGCGCGCTTTGCGCGTCTGGATAGATTTTCTGCATGGGTCTCCCTCTGCCGACTTACTCCCCTCCCTGCAAGGGAGGGGTCAGCGGGGGGTGAGCAGCGCCGCAGCTCGATGCTGCCGCGTTGCTTGTAGAGGTTCTTTTGGGCGCGCGGACGCGCGCACCCACCCCTCAATCCCCTCCCTTGCAGGGAGGGGAGGAACTCAGCTCTTGAGCTTCGCCAGCACCCCCTGAAGCTGCATGGCGTTGGACATGTCGCCTTCGACCTTCAGCTTGCCCATCATGAACGCGGTCATTCCGTCCATCTGACCGGCGGCGAGCTGCTGCCAGTCGTCCCAGCCCATCCTGATGGTGGTGTCGGCTGCGCCGTCCTCCTCGCTGACGCGCTCCCCCGCGCCGTCGAGCATGATCGCGCCCTGTTCGCCGCCGAAGTCGATCTTCACGCGCTTGCCCGGGATCCACGCCTGGCCCTGTTGCATCCGCTGCACCAGCTCCTGCTTCGTCATCGCTTGCTTTCTCCTTTGTCAGTAGCGGTAGCGGGGCGTTGCGGGCGCATCAAGGCGCGCCTATCTGCGCTGCCATGGGATACGAAACCGACCTCAAGCTCTTCATCGACGGCGCGTGGAAAGCGGGCGAGGACCGCGACCGGTTCACCGTCGTCAACCCCGTCGACGCGCAGCCGATTGCCGAGCTTCCGCTGGCGACCGAAGCCGATCTCGACGAGGCGCTCGCCGCGGCTCAGCGCACCTATCCCGAATGGCGCGCGACCGACGTCGAGAAGCGCGCCGTGATCCTCCACACTGCGGCCAAGCTGCTGCGTGAGCGATCGGAGGATATCGGCCGGATCCTGACCCAGGAGCAGGGCAAGATCTTCCCCGAAGCGCGCGCGGAAGTGCTCGGCGCGGCGCAGCTGCTCGACTGGTATGCCGAGGAAGCCAAGCGCGACTATGGCCGGGTGCTGGTCCGCCCCGCCGGCCAGCTCGGCCGCGTCATGCATGAGCCGGTCGGGCCGGTGGCGACGTTCACGCCGTGGAATTTCCCGATCTATTTGCTCGCGAAGAAGGTCGCCGCGGCGCTCGCTGCGGGCTGCTCGGTCATCTCGAAACCGCCGGAGGAGACGCCCGGCTGCACCCAGGCTTTCGCCCAGGCGCTCGACGACGCTGGCCTTCCCAAGGGCGTGCTTCAGATCGTCTTCGGCGTGCCCGACATGGTCAGCCGCCATCTCATCGCCAGCCGCGTCATCCGCAAGGTCAGCTTCACCGGCTCTACGGTCGTCGGAAAGCATCTGATGAAGCTCTGCGCCGACAGCATGACACGCGTGACGATGGAGCTAGGCGGTCATGCGCCGGTGCTGATCTTCGACGATTGCGACCTCGATCGAACGCTCGACATGGTCGTGCCGCAGAAGTTCCGGAACGCCGGGCAAGTGTGCGTCTCTCCGACGCGCTTCTACGTCCAGGAAGGAATCTACGACGCGTTCATCAACGGCTTCGCCGAGCGCACGCAGCACGTGAAGCTTGGAAGCGGCCTCGACGAAGGCACGAAGATGGGGCCGCTCGCGAACAAGCGCCGGCCGGAGGCAATCGGCAAGCTGGTCGAGGATGCACGGGCGAAGGGCGCCCGCGTCCTCGCCGGCGGCGAACCGGGGGACAGCGGCTTCTTCTTCAAGCCGACGCTTCTCGCCGACGTTCCGCTGGAGGCCGACATCATGAACACCGAGCCGTTCGGGCCGGTCGCCGTTTCGCGTCCCTTCAAGACGCAGGATGAAGCGATCGAGCAGGCCAACCGCCTGCCCTACGGCCTTGCCGCCTTCGCCTTCACCGAGAACGGCCGGCGCGCCAATATCCTCGGCGATGCGATCGAAGCGGGCATGGTCGGCCTCAACACCTTCAACATCAGCGGCGCCGATACGCCGTTCGGCGGCGTCAAGGATTCAGGGTTCGGCAGCGAAGGCGGGAAAGAGGGCCTCGAGAGCTACCAGGTGGTGAAGGCCATTCACCAGGCCTGACCGCATCGATGGGTCAGGGCACCGCCGTGTTGAACTGGACGACGGGGGTGACGTTCGTGAAGTTCGCGATGTCGCTCATCAGAGCCTTGCAGGCTTCGGATGCGACCGCGTCTCGTGCACCCTCCTCGCTTGCGAAGCTCAGGATCGTCGTCGCGAAATAAGCGGGCTCGCCGCCCCCGAGGCTCTCCTCGCCGCGAAGCACGCTCCCGTAGCCGAGACCGAAAGGCACGAACGCCTTGCCCACCGCCGGCACGTGCGTGGTGCGGAAATAATCGAAGTCGAAAGTCGCGCCCTCGGACTTGGGATAGTGGACGGTCAGGATGTACATGGCGGCCGCCTAGCGGCTTTGCGCGACGACCGCCAGCGCAGTCAGACCGTTCGCCTGCAGCTCCTCAATTGCACGACGGGCGCGCCGATCACCGACGCTGCCGCCAATTCGTAGCGTTGCGCGAGCTCCAGATGAGCGCGCTGCGCTTCCGAATGTTGTGCGGCCTTGGCGGCGCTGCGCTCCTCGGCCGCGCGCCGCATGAAGTAAAGATAGTCCGATTCCGTCATGAAAGCCCCCGCGCATTGAACATGTATCTGAAACGAAAGCACTTTTCCCTGACATGGGTTAGCGTCCGCCGCGGTGGATGACGGCGCCGCGATAGGCCGCTAGACGCGCTTCCATGACCAAGCGCACAGGCGCCAGAACCGGCGGGCGAATCCTCGTCGACCAGCTTCGCATCCAGGGCTGC